>NZ_NTVM01000018.1:0-80401 GCF_002558005.1 Bacillus sp. AFS012607 | reverse complement strand
AGGTGGATCAGGTGCAGCAAGTAATGATGTGAAAGCAAGTCCTACAACAGTCCAACGTGAAGTAAATGTCCAGGACAATGTAAAAGGAAATGGAACAGTAAATAGGGATGTGAAAGCAGGCCCTACAACAGTCCAGCGTGAAGTGAATGTCCAGGACAATGTAAAAGGAAGTGGAACAGTAAATAATGATGTGAAAGTAAGCCCTACAACAGTCCAACGTGAAGTGAATATCCAGGACAATGTAAAAGGAAATGGAACAGTAAATGGGGATGTGAAAGCAGGCCCTACAACAGTCCAGCGTGAAGTGAATGTCCAGGACAATGTAAAAGGAAATGGAACAGTAAATGGGGATGTGAAAGTAAGCCCTACAACAGTCCAGCGTGAAGTAAATGTTCAGGACAATGTAAAAGGAAATGGAACAGTAAATAGAGATGTGAGAGCAGATTCTACAACGGTTCAACGTGATGTGAATGTTCAAGAGAATGTTAATGTGAAGGAAAGAAGGGGTTCGGGATTACGACAAAGAGGAAGCTCTAGAAATCGCACAAACAGATTAAATCAAAAATAAGATGAGGAGGGATTTTTAGTGAGAGTGATTGATATTGCAAGTAAAAGAAGACTTTATTTTGAAATGAAACAAAGAGAATTGAAATGTAGTATTTTAATAACGCTAGCAGGATTTGTAATTGCTACTACTATTTTAGCTTTTCAAATTCGTTTTGAATTAAGTCAGTTATATCATTACATCGTTGCTTTTTTTCTTCTGATATATTTTTCTTTTAATCTATATTCAAATAACAAGTTGGCAAAAGAGTGTTCGAAAATAAAAGGTAAGCAGAAGGGATAATAAAATGAATAATTGGTTATTTGCTATCTGCATGTTAGGAATTGCGATTGTGTTAAGCATGATCGCAACTTTTTTTAAACAGATTTTTAGATTACTAAAGTGGAAAAAGAAAGAGGGGCGTATTTTTTAAAAAGAGAGGTGGAACGAAATTGTCACAGAAAAAAGAGATGCAATCACCCAAAGAAAAAATATTAAGTTTAATGGTAGAAGAGGGTATAGAAATAAAAGAAAGTTTTTCTTTTTCTTTAATACGTCCATTTACAGCTGGGTATTTAAAGGGAATGTATGATTTGGAAGAAAAGTGTAGGGGTTATGGGGTTGAAAGAAATTCTAATACATTAATTGTGCCCCAATTCACTGATCTAAATGAAAAAGAACAAGCTATAGATTTAGCTTATTTATGGGGACACCATCTTCTAATGAATAATAAATCATGGTGGTTAGAGGTTTTTCATCCAGATTCATATTTGATAAAAAAACTAGGGTGGAGAAAAGCAAAAGAAATTTGCATTAAACAAGGGATTATAGAAGTGCCCCGAAAATCATTTAAATTTTTCGAAGTGAACGATCTAGATTTCGAAAGTAGAAAGAAACTGTCATTAAACCATTCATATCGACCGTTGTATGATGGACTAAAAATATTAGGTAGATTTTCAAGAGTGTTAGTTAGCGTATATCTTCGCATCCTAATGCTCCTTTTGATTATTTGGGGATTACAATTTTCAGGAGCTATGCAGTATATTCCCTTCAAGACAATTGTTTTCAGTGAAAAATTATTTGGAATAGAAAATGAACATTATGTATTAAGTGGACAAGAAATTATTGATGTTTCAGGTAGTTTATACCTCATAGTCTTAATTACATATATATTATTTGAGGGATTTAAGGCTCTTAGAAATTCTAGGTAGAACTTTTAGGAAGGAGAATAAGAAATGAAATTAAACAGTGAGCAACAAGAGTTCTTTGATTTAGGTGTAGAATTATATGAACTTTATGAGAAAGAAGAATTGAAAAATACAGATTCATTATTTGCTGCAGCAAGAATGAAATTATACAAGTCGGTATTATCATTGGCAGTTAGTTATGACATTTTAAACAAAGATGCGATTTTACGATATGAAGAACTCGGTAATTATGAAGAATTATTGAATACATTACCTGAGGATCATCTTGCTAGATCTTACTTTAATGGAATTCAAAATTTATCACCTGGAATGCAGCTGAGCATTAAATTTGATTTTAAAATCACAATGCAACATTTTTGGAGATTAATTGATGAAGTACTTGAACAGATGCCTAAGTAAGCAAGGCTAATATATATTAGCCGAATGAAAAAATTAAAATTATAAAAGTATAATTCGGAAGGTAGATAATATTGAAAGAGTTCCTAATAGAAATATTAAATAATCAATTTGTAATGCAAATTATCTTTACAACAACACTTTCATTTGTAGTATATATGATATGTTTTATTGCTTATAATGGAGGGCTTTGGAGAGATATGCAATTAGATCCTTCAGAGCATATCTTTCTTGAATTTGATCCTTTACTGCGCATTATAGTAAAACCTGCCTTATTAAGTTGGCTAATATATGACAAGCCCTTTATTAAGAAATGGTTTTTATGGTCTTTAGATCATACTTTAGTGAAATGGATTATTGGGATTTTATTTGTATTAATTGTGGGGGTATGGATTTTACAAATAGCAATATGGGTATATTGCTTTGTGAGAGGAACTATTTACGCAATTATACGTTGGAAAAGAAAACAAAGGATGGTATTTACAACACAGGAAGAAGAAATATTTGATTTTTGTGTACACAAATTTCCGAGTTATACAGAAAAATATTTGGCTAATGAATTAACTCATTCTGTAGAAGCAAAGGAAATAATTTATAAATCACTTTTATGCATGCACATTTTGAATCCTAAAGGTGTGCGTGATTATTATGGTTTGCGTGCTTATGAATATGATATTGAATATTATCCTGAGAAACATCCAGTAAAACAATATTACGCTAAGTTTGAAAAGTACCCACTTTTTATACAAGAACGTATTGAAAACGATAGTAAAATGTTTGAAACTATGAACCTATTTATTAAAAGTATGATAAGAGAGTATAAGTCTTGTAACAATAAGGGGAAAAAATAAAATTCATGACGTAACAAAGGGAGTGATGAGACATGATGCGTAATCCAAAGAATACAAAGCAAGAAATTAAAATAGCTTTTTTCTATCTCATTGATGCAGGAATAATTGGTTTTATGTTGTTCTTAGCAAGTTATATGCCGAATCTATTTCCGGTTGGTGGATTTGGAAGGATTATGTTTTATGTGATAATGGGTACATTTGGATTGTTCTTGTGTATAAAACCGCATAGCAGTCCTACAAATAGAAATATGATGGTTATTTTAGATATGTTGAAGATGGATAATAAAAATTACCATCCAATTGAAGTAAATACAATCAGTAGTAAAACGGAAAAGAAATAAGAGTGATAGGGAGTGCTTATATAGCACTCTCTTTTTTTTAACTCATGAAAGGAAAGATGAATATGAAAGTTGCGGTAGCTGAACCCAAGAAAATGAATCAGAAGAAACGGATAAATTCAGAACAAGGTGATGAAAAACAAGGTTTTATCTCAACAATTTTTGCGTCTTTTAAAAATACGGATGCATCAATAGTTGATGTAGCTCCTTATAAACGACTTGAGCGAAAAACGGGAATTTTAGTGGATCGTAAAGATAATTTGCAAGTCTACTTGAAGGTGAAAACAACGGACTTGGAATCAATGAATGAGGGGGATTTAAAGCGGTTTATGAACCAATTAACTAGTTTATGTAGGGTCTATCATGAACCATTTAAAATTTTATCTTTAACATATTCAACAGAAACAACAGAACAACAAGTTTACTGGAAACGCATGGCGATACGATTTCAAGGAAGGATGAATAGAGAGGGGCTGACTAATGAAGAAGAGCGAGTATGGTATCAACGTTATTCATTGGCAGTTGAAAATCTAAATAGGGTACTTTGGGTAGAAAAGAATTTAAAGGAATTGGCCTTCTTTATCGTTGTTTATGGGGAAAACGAAAAAGAATTAATAAAGAACGTAAAAGATATGAAGCGTTACGGTGGAAGGCAATTTGATTTGCAAAATATGAAGGCAAAAGAAGTTGAAAAATTAATATTTAAGCTGCAAAACATGAATTCGGAAATGTAGGAGGAGAAATATTAATGGTGAAACTAGGAAAAAAAGAACAACAAAAATATCGTAGTGCGGGTTATGATTTAGAATTTATTCAGAGGGTGCAGCCGCAAGGGGGCATTAAATTTAATGAAAGATATATAGCTCAAGGAGATTGCTATGTAGCTTGTTTAAATGTTTATTCTCTGGCAGAAGAAATTCCTCCTTTATGGTTAACAGCATTAATGAACAATAAAGACACGCTATCAAGTTTTGATGTAGCGACTGCTAATAAACAAGAGGTTCTTACAGATATTAACCGTTCTATCACTGAGTTAAAAGATCGTGTGACGTCAGAACGTCGTTCAACTGATCGTGATGATGCAAATTGGGAGTTAGAAAATTTAAAGTTGTTTGCACGTGCTATAACGCAACAAGGTGAAATAGTTAAGTTGGTAAAAGTAAGAATTTTTATTTATGATCCAGTTTTAGAACAATTAGAGAAGCGAATTGGTGATTTGAAAAAAGAGATTGCAGGTCAAAACTATAAAGCACAAGTGTATGTTTTTAAACAAAAAGAAGAGTGGCAAACATTGTTTGCAAGTTATGATCAACAAATTGAATACTTGGGAGCAAAAAGTGGTAACCCGCTGCCTTCAGAAAACATTGGATATGGTATACCGTTTCATCACCAAGATTTAAAAGATCCAAGAGGAATCTATTTAGGACAAACAAATACTGGTGGAGCATTTATTTTAGATCCATTTATCTCTACAGGTACTAGAACATCGTTTAGTGGTTTTGTTTTTGGGAAAATGGGTGCAGGTAAATCTACATTACTAAAACAGTTGTTAGAGGGCCTACTTGGAAAGGATTGTTTTATTCGTGGATTTGATAAAGCACGAGATTATTACACGATTGTTCAACAACAAGGTGGTAAGATAATTGATTTAAGTGGGGCACAAGGTGAAGATGGTGTGGAAACAGGGATGATAAATCCCTTAGAAGTATTTGCAACAAAAATTACTAATACAGGTGCGGTTGATGAAAGAGGATCATTCTTACAACATTTATCTAAGCTTACAAATATGTATCGTTTCTTAAATGTTGATGTAACTGAAACGATTATACAAGAGTTTCGTAGGTATCTTTTAGAGTTCTATACCGAATGTAAGTTGATCCCATCTAGTTCTAAAGAACGGTTTAAAATAACAGGATTACCACCAACTAGTTATCCTATTATGGAAGAATTCCTTGCGCATTTGGATAAAGTTGAACTAGAAAAAGATGCTACTCCACAACGTCATAGAGATTTAGAAACTCTTAAAATGCAAGTACATGATATGGTTCATGTGTATGGAGATATGTTTAATGGGCATACAACTCTTGAAAACTTTGAAGATGAACAAATTGTATTCTTTGATATAGATGGTATATCAAAATTAGACAGACCAATCTTTAACTGTCAATTATTTACCGCATTAACTTTAATTTGGAGTCATGCATTAAAAAATGGTCGTAGAATGAAATATTTACGAGAAGAAAAGAATTTACCAATTGAAGATATTATATATTTTATGGTGTTTTTAGATGAGTGCCATAATGTTATAAATTCTCGAAATAAATTTGCTAATAATTATGTTTTAGAATTTGAACGTGAAATGCGTAAGTTCGTTGCAGGAATATTCTTTGCAACACAATCACCACAAGAAATGTTACCACCACCAGGAAGTAATGTGGATGTTTCAGACATGAAAGCGATCTTTGAATTAACTCAATATAAGATATTTTTAAATATGGATAACTCCGTATTAGAAACCTTAAAAAGTGTTCTAGGTGAGAGTTTAACAGAATCAGAGTTTCGAATTTTACCTGAATTAAAACGAGGAGAAGCAATTGTACAAGTTAGTTCAACTGAGACATATAATGTAATGTTTGATCCTGATCAAAAACAACTAGAACGTTTCAAAGGTGGTCAGTAATATGGCAGCTACACAGGAAACGTTACTAGAAAAATATAAAAAAGTTAAGAGGTTAAAATGGTTAGTTGGTTTATTTAGTGGATCTACAGGAATAGCTATTTTTGCAGCGGTAATGGTGATATTTATTATAGGTGCGGCGATTTTAGGAGGAGGGACAAGCTCAACGGGTACTTCTAGTGGTGGTATAAGTGGTACTGCATCGGTACAAAATTTACCACCAGAAGTCATGCGCTGGAAAGAGATGGTCGAAAAAGAATGTGCAGCTCAAGGAGTACCTGAGTTAGTTCCTTATGTGTTAGCAATCATCATGGTGGAGAGTAATGGTATTTCAGAAAAACTACCTGATATTATGCAGTCAAGTGAGTCACAAGGTTGGAAAATGAACACAATTTCTAATCCAAAGGATTCTATTTATTATGGTGTTATGCATTTAAAGGGAGCATTTGATGATGCAAAAATGTTAGGGATTAATGATTTATTAGCCATTGTACAAACATATAACTTTGGACGTAATTATGTACATTGGTTAGCGTTAAATAATAAAACGCACTCCTTAGAAACTGCTGATTATTATTCTTTAACAGTTGTTGCTCCTGCGGGTGGAAATAAAAATGGAACAAGAATTGGATATAGTCAAGCTGTAGCAGTTGCTTACAATGGTGGTTATCGCTATATAAATGGCGGTAACTTTTATTATGCAGAAATGGTTAAGCAATATTTAAGTTTTGATAATGGGACTGCACCAGGGACTGTACCAGTAACTGGATCAGAAACCTTTAAGAAAATAATGGATGAAGCTTTGAAATATAACGGAAACCCGTATGTTTGGGGCGGTAAAACTCCTGCGCAGGGATTTGATTGTAGCGGATTAACGTCTTGGGCATTCAGGGCAGCAGGGGTTAATTTAAATGGTTCAGCATCAGAACAATACTATGCAACTGTAGAAGTTGATCCGAAAGATGCACAACCTGGTGATTTGGTATTTTTCAAAGGAACATACGGTGGGCCAGATCATGTGAGCCATGTAGGGATATATGTTGATGCAAATACAATGTATGATTCTGAAAATGCAGGGATAGGATATCACCAATTTACATCACCAGGATGGCAAAAATACTATGCAGGAATTAGAAGAGTAGTTCCAAAATAAAAAAGAAATGGGTGCGTAATAAATGAATATGACTTCAAAAATTTTATCAGGATTACTAAGTGTTTCAGTTGCTTTTAGTGGGGTTTTTATTTATACCACAATGAAGGAATTTGATAAGAAAGATAAAAAATATCAAGTCGATATTGCCAAAAAGGAAAAAACAATAGGTGAATTGAAAGCAAAAATGGAACAAGTAAGCATGAAAAATAATACGAATGCTGCTGATTCAAATAAAGAAAATACAAATCCTTTAATAGACTTGCAAAATCAATATAAAGAGGTATCTAAACAATTTATTCAAGCGTATTTGAATTACTCCGTAAAAAATAAGAACGAGAGAAGAGACAACTTATTAAAAATGACGGATAAAAAAGTTGTAGATATGGTAGCCCCTGAAACAGAAGATTTAGGAGATCCAAATTTTAAATCTACCATTAATCAAACCGCTTTATTTGTTGATTCGAATGGAGATATTTCAAAAAAATGTAGTGTTTTAATTGATGTAGATTACACAATTGAAGGTCTAGAAAACAAACAAACGAAGATTAAAAGCTTAATTAGAATTACATTAGAGAAGCAAGGAAATGAAATTAAAGTAGTGGATTATAGTCCATACCGATTAAGTAGATAAGTGTCAAATTAATAAATGAAAGATCCCCTGTATGAAAGGAAACGTAATGCAGGGGATCTACTTTTTTAAAAAAAGTGTAATCTAATATTCTAAAGGAAAGGGGTATATGTCATGCTTTTGAGTGAATTAAAACCGAATCATGATTATTCAAGAGAAGGAAAATATATAATCATTAAGTTATGGAAGAGGAAAAATGATTATCAAGAAATAGCAATTGATTGGTTTGACTATAATCCTGGTAATAAATTTGATTGGCTAATTGTTCGTGAATATGACGTGGATCATAGAGGGAAAAAGAAATATACAAACTATAAATTAGAAAATATTCATGAGGAAGTAAGAGTACAAGTGAAAGTATTTAGTAAGAAAGGAGCAGCAGTATGCGTTTAAAATTTGGAGCAAAAAAAGAAGAAAGAAAACCTGCAAATACGAAAAGAAGAGCATATATGTTAACCCTGGGAAGTTTTGTAGCAATGTTTTTTGTACTATGTATTTCGCCTGCCTTTAGCGGAGCAACATATAAGTTTGAGGAAATGAAAATGGGAGAATATCAAAGCCTATCAACGATGGTGAAGATTTCAGTTGTGAAAAAAGAATACAATCCTACAAATAAAACGTTGCGAATTGATTATGAATTAAAGTCGGATAATGACCCTCAGATTCTTAGTAACATGAAATACAAAGTAGAGAATAAATACATTAAGCAAAAAGAAAATGATGTGAAAACAAAAATTTATCGTGCTAGTGATAACTATATTGTTGTGATTAGTGAGAACATACCTGAAGATTTCGGTGTAGTTTCATCTATTGTTAAGCCTGAATACATTCATCCAGAATTACAATCTGATGCAGATGATATAAAAGATAGAAGTTTAAAAACTTATATTTTACAGAAGGAAAAACTAATTAATGAGGATCTAAAAGAGGAATCGCAGATCTATTACGAAAAAGAATATCTTGCATTCTCACAAAAATCTATAAGGGAAGAAATTAAAGAAATGCAACAGAAGATTCATGATAAAGAATCTGCTATTAAACAATTAAAAATAAAAAATGATAAGTTAACAAAAGAAATGGAGTACCAAACTGAAGATGAAAAACTTAAAACCAAAAATACAATGAACTCAAATGAATCAAAAATTAAGAATCATCAAAAGGAAATGGATGGATTTAAAGAAGAGATTAAAATGAAGGAAAAGAAAATTGAGCTGTTGAATGAAAAGAAAAAAGTTATATAAAAAGGTACTTTTTAAACGGACACAAAACGTACTACAAAGGTCTCAAAGAGACCTACAAATAGATGATAAAAGGACTCAAAACGCCCCACAAGTGCGTTTTTGACATCCCAGTTAGAGAGCTTTAGAAACCCAATAGGCACAGCCTATTTCACCACTTTGTCCTCAAAGTGGGATAGGGTTTCCTTATGCTCTTTTTTTAATCTTTTCTTTTGGTAGAGCCTTTATCTGATTTCTAGAAGATAAAGGTGATCTAGCATTTAGATACGTGGAATAATCGATAAATAAAAAAGAACTTAATTCTACATGAATTAGGTTCTTTTTTATTGTAAAGCAGGTGACAATATGGAAATTCATGTTCGGAATGCTAATCCGAATCATATAAAGGAAATTGATGAAAGGTGTAAGCAAATAAGTAAAAGACTTGGAAGACGTTACTATCGTTGGGAATACATTAACGAAATTTTTAGAGAACACTTTGATAGAGAATATAAAAGAAATAAAGAAGATAAATTTGATGAAGCTGTTAATAATGTTTCTGTTTCTTTGGAAAGGCAAGAGGATAAGTTACAAGAATATATAGATGTTACAAATGAATTAATTAAGATACTAGGACAGAATGGATAGGGGTTGAATGAAGAATGGCTAGGGTAGCTTTTGAGGAAACGTTTCGCTTTCGTGGGAATAGAATCCACAAAGATATAGTTAAAGATTTTATGAAGCAGTATCCTGAGTATTCAACTGAAGCAGATGCTTTACGGCATGGAATTGTGCTGCTAGATCAAAAAATGAGGAAAGGGAAAGGAATAGATGATCTATCAGTTTTAAAAGAAGATAATAAAAAAATAGTGCAATCAATGAAAGCGATGCAAATACAAAATGATGTGTTAATTAAATTAAATATAGAACTTCTTTCACGATTAGGTAGTGATTTAAGTATAGAAGATTTACAACAAGAAGTGAAAAGTAAAATTGCATCGTCTGTTACTAGAAAATCGGAAGGGAAGTTCTCCCGAACTTCAAAACGTGAGCCAATGGAATCAAGAAGGGAACCTAAAGTACAAGAAGAAAAAGAAATCAAAGCATCATCTATAACAGAGAAACGATTACCAATGGTTAAGGATAATGAAGAAATACTATTAATTAACGATAAACCGCATAAAAAGATTTGGAGATTTGGAAAGTTTATTAATGAAGAAATAGAGTGGGGGCAAATACCTGAACATAGACTTGAAGAATTGGAATGATAAAAAGGAGTAACGAGTTATGGGAAAGTCACCAGGTATTATTTTAACGTCACAATATACAATTCCTAAAAAACAAAGCTTCACAACGTACATCGACTATTGTACGAGAAGGAAGGCACTTCTAAAGGATGGACATACTTTAACAAATACAGAGTTACAGGAATTAAATCGTCTTGAAAATGCGATTGATTCTTTTGATATGGAAACTGGAAGTACATATTCAAGCAAGGGTAGAAAAGAAATTTCTAAAAAAGAAGCAGAAGCACAAGTACTTTTAACTTCCCCTGATAGCTTTAATACGACAAGTGATTTTGAAAAGTATGTTAGTTATATGGGAAGAAAGTATGCACTAGAAAGTAAAAAGAAGCTCAATAAAACAGAAAAAGAAGAAATGGATCTACTAAATAAACATATTGAGGATTTATCCCCTAATAGTAACGAAAATAATCAGGAATTAGAAAAAGAAGTGAAAGAAATTTTACCAGGTGTTTTTTCAAAAGAAAAAAATGTAATTACACAAAATGATTTAACGGATATAAAAGAGTTAGTTGGAAAGGCGCAAAATAAAGGAAGTGTTTACTACCAGGATGTTATCTCTTTTGATACAGACTTTTTAATTACACAAAAATTATATGATCCTAAAACAGATATCCTAGATGAAAACCGTATTCGAAATGCGAGCCAGAAAATGATGGATCAGCTATTTAAAGATGAAAAAATTGAAGAAAGTAATGGATTCTGGTTTGCATCCATTCATCGGAATACAGAGCATATCCATATTCATTTTGGTACTGTAGAAAAAGAGAATCGAAGAAAGTTAGTAACAAAAGTAGTGAACGGGAAAACTTATTATGAACCGAAAGGGAAACGAAAACAAAGTACGTTAGATCACATGAAAACTACCTTTGCGAATTCCCTAGTAGATCGTACAAGTGAATTAAGTCGTATCTCCAATTTAAGAAATGAGTTAGTACAAGAAATAAAAGAAGAGTTTCAAGGATCGAAAGAAAGGAAGCAAAATAGAGAGGTTGTTTTATTGCAAGAGATATATGATGGATTGCCTAGTAATAAAAAAGATTGGACATATGGAAGTAAAAAAATGCCGAAAGAAACTAGGAATAAAATTGATGAATTAACAGGATTGTTAATGAAAGACAATCCACTATTTAAAGAATATGAAGAAGCGGTAGAAAAAGAATCTAGTTTCCAAAAAGGTCTATATGGGGAATCCGAACGAGAAGATAAAGATTATGCTAGGAATCAAATGAAAGATATGTATAAACGTATGGGTAATTCCTTACTTAAAGAATTAAAGAAAAAGAAACCATATGAAGAAAATCCATTGTATCAATTTCAGCAAAAAAATGAACAGATAAAAAAGAAATATGAAAGGGGGTGGTCAGCAAAAAGGCGGGAGTATAGTAATTATTCTAAGTACAAACCACCGGTAATACGTAAGAAAGATGTTCGAAATATTGGAGCAGCAATAAATGATGATTTAACAAAGTGGCGTGCAGAAAGGGAATATGAACTTGTACAACAACGTATTGCAAGACAACAAGAAATGGAATATTGATTTTAAAAAATAGATGTTCTTTAAACATCTATTTTTTATTTATATGAAATTTTAGGAGGATTAGAGATGAATACAAAAATTCAAGCTAAAACATTAGGGTACTTATTAAGCGAAATTATGGAACGCGGTATAAATACAGAAGAGGTTGTTATGGAAAGAGTATTAGGTTGTTTTCGTAAACTAAGAAAAGGTTTAACTAATATTGAAATTAAGGAAAAAGGGTTGAATGTATATTCTAAAAGAGGAATCTCTTTTGGGGAGCTTGTACAAGAAGGTATTAATCGGAATTTAATATCTTGGACCAGAGAAAATGAAAAAGAAATAAAAGAATTGAAGCGTACTAAGGAAGGGACAGATTTCCTTAGAGCATTTTACACTGATAATTATTCAGGCGATTTTATGAAATTCAATAAACAAGTAAACGAATTGTTTGAAAAATATGGGGAGTTAGAACTCGATCCTAAACAAATAGAATATTTGTATTGGAGGGGTGATCATCCTATTTCAGAGATAGAAAAAACATATATAAACAATCCGTATAACAGTGAACATGAAAATGAAATAGTGGAGTTTCATGAGTATTTATCAGGAATTAAGAGTGAGAATTTAAAGGATGATGAATTTATATTTCATTTTGCTCCTAAATTATTTTTACCGGAGACATGGTTTCATGCACCTGTCAGATTGGAAATAGAGGGTCTTGAAATTCAAAATACATTAGTTCTTAATAGACCATATCCTAATAAACGTTATGTTGTTGCAGGGGTTGAAAAGGATAATGGAATTATTTCGCATGGATTCTATTGGGTTAAAAATAAAAAAGAGTTAATTAATAACCATATAGAGGTTAAGTTAAATTGGTTTGTTGGAAAGCGTAAAAAGATTACACATAAAATTGATCTGAGTTTCCAGTTTGGAGAACATAAAGGGAAACTTTTCTCCAATGATCAATGTTTAAGTAGAAATACAAAGTTAAAACAGTTTGAAATAAAGACAGACCTATCAAAAGTTGATGTTTATGAAGATGAGTTCTTATTTTATGATAAAGCAGATTTAACACATTTTCCTATGGAAAAACACTCTTATTTTGCTGCGGATAAAAATATGGATCGTTGGGAAACAAGAAAGAGAAAAGAAGCAATTAAACAAAACAAAGTAACTGAGGTTCACTATAATATTCTTTCAAGTGCAGGGTTGAATTGGGAAGATGAAAATATAACAATTATAGAAGAGTTTATGAAAAAAGGGGATGCTAACTTTAAGGATCATGGAGGTGATTATGGAGCTTGTTTTGATGTTACATATAAACATAATATTAGTAAAGAAATTGATGAAGAATGGTTATTTGAAAAGGTAATAGAGTTTGCGAAGAAATATAAAATTACAGAATTTGAAATGTGGAAGAAATATGGTGAAGGTGGTACTTATGAAATTGGTTTTGGGATTTATTTAGAGGGATCTTTGGAGAATCCTACTATAAAATTAAGAGAAGTTTATTTAGGATCATTAGAAGATTGGAATCTATCATGGGCCGAATAAATTATTAAAGATTTAGGTTGAGAAAGGGGTATTTTTATGAGTAACAAAATTTATTACTCAATTGTTTCAAGCGTGAGATTTAGTCGGAATGAAGAGAATAGAAGTTTAATAGAAGAATTCATACAAAAAGGTGAAATGCATTTTCTAACAAGAGAAGATGATTATGGTGATTGTTTCGAAGTTGATTTTGAAAAAGCAATAACTGAAGAAGTAAATGAGGATTGGATACTAGAAACAGTTATTGATTTTGCTAAGAAATACAAAATTACAGAATTTGAATTGTGGAAAAAACATGAGGATGAATCAACTTATAATATAGGTTTTGGAATTGCAATTGAAGGATTTATGGAGAATCCAATTATAAAATTTAAAGAAGTTTATTCGGGATCATTAGAGGATTGGAATTTATCTTGGAAAAAAGGGAAACAAACTTACGAAAAGATATATTTCAAATTAGCGCTGTAATATTAGAAAGGTAGTGTAGAAAAAAGGAGATGGAAAAGAATATGGAGCAAAGTAATGGTGAGGTTAAGGATGTATATTTAGTGCGCTATGGCGCTTTAAAGGGTACTGAAGAGGAAATAGTAACTGTAGATGCTTTACGTGGAAGGGCGGAAAGGGGAAAAGCTTATAATGATGTAGAAAATGCCCGAGAATTAAATGATAAAGAATTTATTGAAGAATTTAATAAAGAGAATCAACAGAACTTTATTGCGCTAGATCATAATGCAATTAAGAAACCTATGGTCGTGATCCAGTGGTCTGAAGCCGATTTAGAAACAAATAAAGCAATTCCTTTTGGAAAAGCAAATGCAATGATGAGTAAACGAATTGCAGAAATAGATACCGAATCTAAAAAGGTAGAGGAGAAAGGTGAACACATTCCCTTTGAAAAAACTCGTTATCACTTAATTCTTCCTAAAGAAATGGATAAATATTTTAATCGACTGGAAGTTATTACGATGGATCGATTAGATTTAGGTGACGGTGGATACAAGTCTCCATATGAGCAAATTTTAAGTGAAAAAAGAGATTTATCGGATGAAGTTAAACAAGCGTTGCAGCAAGAAATAAATGAATATGAACAAACAAAAGGTCAATCTAATCCTGAAAAACTAAGAACAGTAAATACTACTGAAATTAGTGAGATTCAACAGGATAAGGTTGACCATTTTTCTTCTAAAGAAGCAGAACAAGATGAAGATACAGGTGCTACCAATAAGCAAGAAGCAAGAAGGATGGCACGTATGGTATATATGCAGCAAATGGAAAGATAAATCGGTATTCAGGAAGAGAGGAGTGATTGAGGATGTTTTATGAGGATAATATAAATGGTTTTGGTGCTGAAGAAGAAACAAAGAACTTTATGGCAAGGGTTCTTGAAGATATAAAGCAATATTACTCATCAGAAGAAGGTGTGTTGGAATTAGCTGAGTTTATGGCCAGATTTAGTAATTATTCAGCTAGAAACATGCAAGTAATAAAATCGCAATTCCCTAATGCATATGTGTGTGCCAATTTAAAAACTTTTAAAAAAGCTGGTTTTTCTTTAAAAGATGGAGAAAAAGAAATGGGGATCTTTCATCCACGTATAAAAGAATATGTAAGAGATCCAAAAACGAAACAAGAAGTCCTTGTTACAGACTTAACTTCAGAACAGAAGAGACAAGTTAAGGTGGGGGACTTGAAAGTAAAGAAAGATATAACATACTACTTGAAAAAAACTGCTTTAGATATTTCGCAAACAACCGCTAATATGGATGATTTGAAAAGAATATTTCCGAACCGTCAACTAAACTTTGAGGTATCAGAAGAGAATAAAGATATGTTGATAGCTGGTATTAAGGAAGCGGCTAAAAAAGAAAAAATTGAAAGTGGATTACTTGTAGAAAATACAGATATTCTTCAAATAGATAAAATACCTAAAGTTATTCAAGACTTAGTTAATGAAAAATTACAAAGTGAAAAAGGGAAGGATAATAAGGTTAATTTAACAGTAGAATTTGAAACAAAACTAACTTCACATGTTATTTGTAATCATTACGGTATTGATATTGTCGATAGTACAGCTCCTTATATTAGTAAATGGGTTCAAGGTGATCAAGACTTTGAAGAGAAGGATTCATCTATTAAACGTGTTCATGAGACAGCAAGAACATTTATTAATACAATAGATCAAAAAATTTCAGAATTACAAAATGAAGTGGGAAAAGAAATCAATAATAAAAAGCTAGAAATGAATTTACCAAAGGAGTCTGCAAAAAGTCTATCTAATACTGAAGATATGTTGGATGAGAACCCTTCAGTAAATACAGTAGAGGATAAACAGAAAATCCTCGAACGTATCCAGGAGAAAGCCGAGCGTTCTGTTTCTAATAATGTTGGATTGAATTTTGCTGATCATTGGAGTGATGTCTCTCAATTAGCGGCAATTAATACACAAAAACGGTGGGAAGGTTACAAGATTCATCTTTCTGAAGACGGTAAATTTATAGAAGATATTCAGCCAAATATGATTTTGAGTTTAGGTGAATTAAATACAATAGTTGATAAATTTGGTACTGAAGAAGAGCATGGGAAATTAGAAGTGATTAAAAATGAAATTAAACCACATTATGAAGACGACTTGGAAGAAAAAGAATTTTTAAAAACGCTTGTTGCAAAAGTAACTGTAGATCAACAAGAAAATATGAAAGTTGAGTGCATTTCTGAATTTGTGAATGAGGGTAAATGTAATTTTGATTTTAATCACTCAATATCTGAAGCGATTGAAAGTATAAATCATTCTATTATTGACGCTCACAAAGAAGTAATGAATGAAGAGGTTGAAAATAAAGCTAGTCATCAAGAAATAAAAACTGGCCAACAGGATGAGATTTCTTCTAAAGAAACAGAACAAGATGAAGATACAGCTGCTACTAATAAGCAAGAAGCTAGAAGAATGACACGTATGGTCTACATGCAGCAGATGGAGAGATGAAAATATTTAAAAAGGGTGAAAACAAAAATGAAAAAAACTGCTATTAGACTTCATAATAATAAAAATGATGCACATTTGATTTTTCATGCAACACCTATTTATCCTAAAAATGCATACGAATTTTATGATCATCAATGGTATATTACTCAAAGTGAAACTGTAATTGGAGTACCAATTACAGGAGAATGCTATGAAATGTTTATAATCACAACTGAAATAATAAAAGAGAAGGGGTATGATGGTCTATACCTATATTGTAAACGCACTGATATAAAAACAGGAAAAGAAAGTAATACAGAATTTATAAGACTGTATTCTAATTTAGATAAAATTATTGATTCTGGTACTATTTTTGATGCTATTAAGGGATATGATGAACACGGTTCGATTACAACAACTATAAATCAGTAAAAGCACACCTGAAGTTTGAAAGGGTGTGTTTTTATTTTGTATCACTAATCGATAAGGAGAAGAGAAAATAATGGATAACTTTGAAGTAGTAACAGGCATACAGCAAAAAACAAACCAGGAGATTTATGAAAAAGTAGGAATTGATCTTGAAAGACATTGGGAGGGGTATGAAATTCAATTATCTGAAGATAATCGAGTCATAGAAGAAATTCATCCTAATATGCGTTTAAATCTTGGTGAATTATATGCTGTTGTTAATAGATATGGGACAGAAAAAGAACAGAAAAATATAGATGACATTGACAAGTATCTTGAACCATATTATCAGGCAGATCTTATAAAAAAAGAATTTTATGAGACACCAATTGTGAAAATTTCAAGTGATAAGCAGCAGAATATGAAAGTAGAGTGTATTTCTGAATACGTATCAGATAGTGATATTGAGTTTGATTTTAATCAATCTGTATTTGAAGCGGTAAATCAAATAAATCGATCTATTAGTGAAGCGCATAAAGAAACAATGCAAGGTGATGTTGAATATAACGGGCTTTATCCTGTAGATGAAAATGAAGTAGTCTATTGTGAAACGACAGGTAAACCGCTACAACAAGATGAAGAAGTGTTTTATAAAGAAGGGCATGGTTATATTGTACCCGAAAAGGTAGATCCGCAAGATATTGAAAACGGCAATGTGTATTTTACAACGATTGGCTATGAAAATGTTGAAGAAAAACGAATTGCTCCGATTCAATATATTGAGGAGAAAAATTATCAAGATGGAGAAATTTATTTCAATCCATTAGACCGGATTTCGAATGATTATGAAGATGAAGAAAAAGAAGAGGTTTATCAAATGGAATCAGCTAAAACGGTTGGAGCGGTGAAGAAAGGTCATGGCGCTATGCAGGTAAAAGAATCGAAAGTTAATACTAGTTCCGGGAAACGATATCTTGGAAAAGATACAGTTCATCATGAAGAGCATTCGCATGTATCCCAGGATAGAGAACGGACAAGAAGACAACAAATTATACGACAAATAAATGGTCGAGACTATTAACGAATGAAAGAGGTGTAAGTATAAATGAAGTATAAAACTCACCTTACAACGAGCCTAGCAGTCGCTCTGCCTGTTTTAGCTTCAACAGGCAACCTAACGGTTGGAAATGTTATAGCGGTTAGTTTTGGGGCTTTATTGCCTGATATAGATGAACAACATTCATGGATCGGTCGAAGAACACGTGGAGTATCAGATCTTATGAATACGGTATTTGGTCATAGAGGAATCACACATTCGCTATTTGGATTAGTGCTAGTGTTGATTCCTATTTTATTTGCAGTAGGAATGACACCTTTATCATTTACGAATGGTATGTGCATATTTGCTGGTTATTTTCTACATTTGGTGGAAGATAGTTTCTCTAAAAAAGGAATTAAGTGGTTGCTGCCATTATCAAATAAAAATTTTCAAAGCGGTTTTAATGTATTTTATTACAGCTATAACGGTATTGCTGAGAAGTTAATTTTAATGATTAGCACAATTGTTATTGTATATGAGCTTTATTCATATGGAATAGCAAGCTTCCAACCTGGGAATTCAGAAATCTTAGGGACTTTTAAATCATTATTTGAATGAGTAGTGAAATTTATTCATTAGAACTGAGGAAAGGGGGTGATATTTAGTTGAAGACAACAATTACTAGAAATAATTTAACAAACGTTTAAGAGCGGAAAAAAAGAAAAAATTTTGAAAAGACCTTGTAAATGATACAAGGTCTTTTTTTATTGGAGGAATCGCTTTGGAAAATCAAACGAAAAATACAAAGAAATATACAAAAGAAGATATTGAAAAAGCCGTAGCACTTGATATTGTTGATTATTGTAAGCAAAATGATATTCCTGTAAAGAGCGACAGCGAGCGTTATTATCGTCTTGTACATCATGACAGTCTAATCATTGATAGAAAGAAAAATCAATTCTACTGGAACAGTAGAGGCGTTAATGGTAATGTTATTAATTTTGTTCAGGAAGTTGAAGGAGCATCCTTCCCAGGAGCCATGCAGCGTTTACTCGAAGGGGAAAAAGATTATGAAAAGGCTTCAGAGGTTAAATACGTAAGTGAACCTTATGACTATGAACAATTTTCTAAAAAAGAAGTATCTAATTTTGACCGAGCAAAAGAGTACCTGGTTAATGATAGGAAAATTGATCCTCAAATAGTAGATGCATTGCATAATAAAGGTTTGATTAAGCAAGATAAGTACAATAATGTATTGTTTTTATGGAAAGACCGTGAAACTGGAGCAGTGATGGGTGGATCAGAGCAAGGAGTCATCAAGTCAGATAAGTACAAACGTGGAGCTTGGAAAAGCATCCAAAAAAATTCTACAGCTAACTATGGCTTTAATGTCTTAAATGGTGAACCTCGAAATTTGAAATTTTATGAATCAGATATAGATCTTTTGAGCTATGCCACATTACATAAGCATAATTTAAATGATACACATTTAATTAGTATGGAGGGTCTAAAACCACAAGTAGTATTTAATTACTATATGAAATCTCGTGAGCGACTTGGTGATGAACCTGATAGTGTATCATTATGTGTAGACAATGATAATGCAGGTAGAGCCTTTGTGGACAGATTAATACATTTACGTTATGAGAAAAATGATGGCAGCGTTGTAGTAATAAAGCCTGAATATCCTAAAGCTCCGGAGGGAGAGAAAAAATGGGATTGGAATGATGAATGTAAACGTATTGCTAAACAGGAAGAACAAGGAAGAAGGGCTGCTTATATGCAACAAATGGGAAGGGAGAGATGAAATAACGAAGCGAAAAATTTTTATAAAAATATAAAATTATAATTTTATATTTTTATAAAAAACAAGCTTAAAATGTTGAATTGTTTTTATGTATTATGTATAATCTAAGTAAGAAAGATAGGAGCAGTTTTTCGGAGTACGCTCGGCTAAATAAAAAACCGATACTTGATAGGAGCAGTTTTTCGGAGTACGCTCGGCCAAATAAAAAAACCGATAATGATGTTTGCGAAGACACTTACTAATTAGTAAGTGTCTTTTTTGCGTATAAGGGGCGACAATAATGAAAACAGGGGATTATGTCCAAATAAAAGATGCGTATTTTACAGATCATGAAGATCTGAAAGAATTTCTTATCAATAAAGAAGAAAGAAGATTATATATTGGGGTTATTGTGAAGATGGATGATAAAAATGCATGTATTCCCTTCCGTTCAAAAACACCCAATAATGGTCGGGTAGCTGCAAGAGGGACATTTCCAATTCCTTCTAGCACAAGACCTGAAGCGTGTTTAGATTTAACTAAGACTTTAATTATTAAAGAAGAATCCTATTTGAAGATCCTGGATGAAAAAACAATTAAAATACCTGAGACACAAAAGAAGAAAATCAGTGAAAATATAGATCAGATACAACAAAAATTGGATAAGTACCTGGAAGGATATAAAAAGGCTGAAAAGTCTGGTCGTATATCTAGGGATGCATTATTTAAATTTAGTACTCTTCAAAATTACCATGAAGAATTAGGGATAACAAAAGAACATAAAGTAGAAAACGAGAAAGGGAAAGATAGAGATGATCCCAAAGTAGAGAATGTGCAGAAGGATCAGGAGAGACAAAGAAGGTTAGCATATATGCGCCAAATGGGGCGTGACAGATAAAAAGGACAACATAGCGCTATGTTGTCCTTTTTGTTAAACGGAAATGAGAATATTAAGGGAGCGAATTAGGAATGACAGTTCATATTGAGGAAAATAATGTGGGGTTAAACAAAAAATATAGATTAGGACATGATTTTTTGTTTTTAGCAAATAAAATATTTTCTTATAAAAATGACTCCATTATATCTATGAGTATTCAGGTGTTATTTAAAATAATTGATACAAATGGCCATGAAAAGTTTTTTGATTCGGAACAACCAAAAGATATAACAATTAAATTGAAAAATGGTAAACCGAGTTGTCTAACAAATATAATTGGTTGTTCATTTGATAGAGAAAATATATTGAATTTCGAGCCTAAAATAAATTTTGCTAAGGAGTGTAGATATACATTGCAATGGGAAATTGTAGGGTATACAAAGGATATAGATAAAGGGTATGCAGATCCTATTTATATTTCAGAGCAAGAATTTATGGATATCATGAAAAAAAATATCGATCAGTTTGATAATATTGATAACTTTCCTGCACAAAGTTGTACTCATTTTACTTGTGAAGTTAAGTAGTTTGCAGCATTGATATAAAAGTTTAAAAGGAATGATATTATGGATCGGCAGTTACTTGTTAAATATATCTTTTATTTTTTTTCGTATTTGCTAGTTTATATACCTTCATTTCCGATTTTAGTTGTTCTTATTATGGCTGGGGCAAGCCCCAATGAAGATCATCATGTATTGGAATGGATTATTATTGGTTTTGAAGTCTTTGTTACAATCTTTGGTTCTTGGCTTTTGAATTTTATTTTTAGAAAAACTACGGATCTAAAATGGAATGATAGATATTCTTTAATGATATTTAGCTTACATTTAATTCTTATTCCTTTAACATGGAAGTTGTGGATGTAATAATAGAAAAATTCGAATGAAATAAGGTGCTTTAAAAGAGCGACATAGCGATATGTTGCTTTTTAGGTTTGCTGTGTAAATATACACAATATTTCTAGGAGTAGCATAATCAATGCTGCTCCTTTTTTTATATAAAATTTAAATGATGAGAGGAAGTAAAAATATGTCAGTACTAATCCTAGCAGAGAAACCACCGCAAGCAAAAGCCTATTCTGAAGCCTTTCCGAATGTTCAAAAGAAAGATGGATATTTCTATGTTCCGCCATGTTCTTTATTACCAACTGGAGGTAATATAACTTGGGCAATTGGTCATTTAGTAGAGTTAAATGCACCAGGAGATTATAAGAAAGAATGGGAGGATTGGGATATAACAAAACTTCCTATTTTACCTGAAAAATATGTTTATAAGGTAAAAGAAAATAGAAGAAAACAGTTTAATATTGTGAAAAAGCTAATGAAAGAAGCGGAAATAATACACATTTCGACAGATATCGACAGAGAAGGAGAATTGATTGCAAGGTTAATTATTCAACAAGCGGGGTGCATAAACAAAAAGATTAAGCGCCTATGGATCAACAGCCTAGAAGTAGATGAAATCCAAAAAGGTTTTCAAAATTTAAAGCCAGGAGCAGAAAAAGAAGATTTGTACCATGAAGCTCAGGCGCGTCAAATTAGCGACTGGATTATAGGAATGAACGCTAGCAGGTTATATACTTTATTGTTACGTCAAAGGGGCGTTCAAGGGTCATTCAGCGTGGGGCGTGTACAAACGCCGGTTTTGTGTTTGATTAATAAGCGACAACAAGAAATCCAAAACTTTAAGCCAATGCCTTTCTTTGAATTAGAAGCACAATTTACTTCTCCAAACGGTGTATACCTGGGACGTTATAAAGAGAGATTTGCCACTAAAGGAGAATTAAATTGCTTGCTGCAGCAACATAGTCTTTCTGAAAAAAGTAGTCAACAAGGCATGATTACATCTGTAGAAGTAAAACCAAAACAAAAAGAAGCACCAAAACTATTCTCTCTTTCTTCTATACAAGCTTTGGCCAACAAAAAATATAAGTATTCACCAGCTGACGTTTTAAAGGGAATTCAAGAATTGTACGAAGCGAAATTAGTAACATATCCCCGTACAGACTGTAATTACATTACAGAGGCTGAATTTGAGTATTTAAAGAATAATTTGAACGGTTATCAATCAATTTTAGGTGTGAATTTCCAACCGCATTCATTAACTGCAAATAAGCGCTATGTTGATAATAAGAAAGTCCAGGAACACTATGCAATTGTATTAACCAAAAATATTCCTTCAAAAGAAACAATTGCAAAATTGACTGATAAACAGAGAAATTTATATATAGAAGTTTTAAAAAGTGTTTTAAGCATATTTCATGCGCCTTATATGTATGAAGAGACAGTTATAACAAGTGATTTGAACGGCCTGTTGTTCACCACAAAAGGAAAGGCGGAAAAATCATTAGGATGGAAAGAGTTGTATGTGACGGATAAAATTGAGGAAGAGGACGATCAAGAGAAAGTATCCATCTTACCTGTAGTTAAACAAGGTGAATTTGTTCAGGGTTTAGTAAAATCAAAAGAAGGTGTAACTACTCCACCAAAACCATATACAGAGGGTCAATTGATTACTATGATGAAAACGTGTGGTTCTTCAGTGGAAGATGAAGAAAGTAAAGATATTCTTAAAGAAGTAGAAGGGCTGGGTACGGAAGCAACTCGTGCCGGTATTATAGAAACACTAAAAAATCAATGTTATATAGAAGTAAAACGTAATAAGGTAAATGTTACACCGAAAGGAGAAATACTTTGCCAATCTGTCCAGGGTACGTTGTTAGCAAAACCTGAAATGACAGCGAAGTGGGAAGGGTATTTACGTAAAATTGGTAAAAAACAAGGCTCTAAGGATGTGTTTGTTAGTCAAACTAGTAAGTTTGCAAAGGATCTAATTGAAGGGGCTACAAAGTCCATTGCTGGGCTGAAAATAGATAATAAAATTCAAGAAATGAAATCAAAGGATACGATTGGTAAATGTCCGAGATGTGGGAAGGACGTTGTAAATCGTAAAACTTTCTATGGGTGCAGCGGTTATAAAGATGGATGTAAATTCTCAATTCCAGGAGAGTATTTAACTAAGAAAATTTCAGAACCAAATGTAAGGAAATTATTAGAAGGAAAGAAAACGGGATTAATTAAAAAGATGAAAGGGAAATCAGGGAAAGAGTTCGATGGTTTCTTGAATCTTACAGCATCTGGGAGACTGGACCTTGAATTTGCAGCAAAATGTAAAAAGGTAAAATAGATCTTTACGGAATAAAATAGATTTTGACTATATAGTAGAATCTTATAGAAGCTTAATAGAGTTTACCAATGTATTTATTGACCGATATGAATTGATTTGATAGGATAATATAGAAATCAAGAACAACATGTAGAGTGTATAGATTGGACAGGAAGGTAGTATTAAATGTTCAAACAAACTGCATGTGATTTTATCACTTGCCTAATAAGGTAGGTGATAAAATGCTTAAATTTAGACTAAAAAAAAGTGATGATAATTTGGAAATGGATTTTTCATGTGATTTTGAAAAGATTATTTCTTTAATTATTGGGACGTCTACATTAGTAGAAGCGATTTTAAATTCACTTTAAGTAAAAAGACTGCAACGATTGTTGCAGTCTTTTTACTTTTACTGATGCTAAAGGTTAAAAAGTTTTTTAATACGATAGTAAAGTCATATGAAATCTTAATTTTAAGATGAAAGTATCTTGTAATAAGAAACAAAAAAGTTTGTTATTTATTCAAAAATGTGATGATTATGTGGTTTGTTAGTAAAGAATTTTTTATAAAAAGACAAAAAATAACCAGGAACCATAGTAGGTAAGGGGAGAGGGAAATTGAATATAAAAGCTACTTTGCAAAAAGGTAAGTGGGTGTTAATAACAACTGGACTAGCAATTTTGTCCAGTTTGCTTTTTTCATACATAAAGGCGAGTCTATCAATTGGGACTGGAAATGTGGTGAATGTAAATCAAAAGATAGAAATTAATTTCTTATATGTATTGATACCTGTATTAGTTGCTCCTGTGATAGAAGAATTTTTATTTAGAAAGATTTTGCCACTTGGATTAGAGAAATTGTTGGAGCGGATCAATCGGACAACAGCGATTATTATTGCCAACGGTATCTTTGCAGCAGTGCATTTTGACTGGTTTTTCTTCCCTTACTTTGTAAATGGTTGCATATATGCATGGGGTTATGAAAAGACAAAAGATTTGAAAGTACCAATGTTAGCGCATATTTCTTATAATTTGTTTGTGTATTTAGTAACAAGTTTGTTAGCAAATTAATATAGCGCTATGCTTCATTTGTTAATAAGGATGTGCAAATGGAAATATCGAAGATGAAAGATTAGAATTTTACCCTATTCAAGAGTTTATAAATTATATCCATGAAAAATATTTTAGTAATCTGTAAATAAAAGTGAGAAACTGTGACTTAACTCATAAAGTTGCATACCAATAACCCATAACTTTGCATATAATTGCGGATTTTAATTCCTAAGAATTTAAAATTTCACTAAAAACAATCCATAAATTTGCAGAAAGTTTGTTTTGGAAACATAACATTGCAGGAAGTTTCTATAAAATAACCCCCTTTTTATACTTATATACCAACATAATCCCTATAAATTTAACAAATAAAAAATAGTAAGGATTTTCATTCCTTACTATTTTTTATTGACATACATCACAATTAGGTACATTAGGTTCGCGGAGTTTGTCATAGCCTGGTAGAGTAGGACAGGCTGTTCCAAAATTTACACATACATTCCTTAGAGTACCATATTCTCTGTGTATATATTCGCAGCACTTCTTAGCAGGATAGTATGGTGAGTCGTAACTACAATGATAATAATTTGGATATACATATGGGAAGAAATTATACTCTGGATAATACATGTCATGTGGTGGCAAAGGTCCAGAATAATCAGGGCATATGTTACAATCATTTACATTATAGCCTCCAACTAGTTCATATCCTTGCCATATCGGAGGACAATCTTTTAAATTAAAACACCTTCTATAAAAGTAAGGTGGAAATTGTCTCCTATAAGTACAACAAGAAAAAACATTATTAGTATACAAGTAAACACTCCTTTCAAAACAACAATGTAATAAAATTATATTCTTAAGTATTCAATATGGAGCTTATCTTTTTAGCCTAAAAAATAGGATTTAAAGATAAGAGGGTATAAGTGAGTTAATGGTAACCCTGCGGAAGCATAACCCTGCATTTTATGCAAAGATATGCTTCTTTTAATAGAAACGAACTAGTAATATAGTGTATATTGCTAGTTTTTTACTTTTATACTTTTATATTTTTATACTTTTATANNTATAAAAGTATAAAAATATACTTTACGTGAACCTGGTTATGGTTTAGAATTTAGTTATGGATGTTATTGGATATTAAGGTTCGAGGAGAAAATATAATGGAGGGTTTGTATTGAAGTTTTTTAAAAGGATTAACAATGATAATTTCTATGAACTAGTAAAAGATTTCCCTGAATTAAGAAAGTTGCTAGATCTACATACAGAAGAGGAGTTGTTTGAATTAGGTTATTGTATATTAGAAGATTCCATACTTGCTATAAGGTCAATAGATTTGAATTCAACTTTTAATAAATCCATTAGAAGTGAATTGTGTTTTTGGGTACAAGATATTAGTAGTGTAATTCATAATATTCCTGAAAAGCTTCGTTTACGTGATACTACTTTTCTTAAGGAGGAACTATATAAAGCAATTACTGTTTTATATAGCCTAAAACAGCGTAGGTTTGAAGGAATATTAATATCAAATGCACGAACTGAAGAATGTATAAAAAATATAAAGAAAAGAGGAATAGGGAAATGCACAAAGCAGAATATATAGAATGTCCATATTGTAAACATATCCATTCTGATTATCATGATTATTTAGAGGTTGGTGATCTAGGAGGAGAATTTCAAATGAATTGTGTAGGTTGTAAAGAGCAGTTTAAAGTAGATTTCTACAGCGTTTTTTGGTTTGAAACAACAAAGAAATAATAATTATAGGGTCTATTAAATCGAGAAAAGTAATTTTCTTAAAGAAGGGTGAAGAAATATTAATGTGGATTCAAGGACTATTTGCAGTTCTATGTTTAGTTAGTTTCATATCATTTTGTACTTTTACGGGGATTTATTTGTTTTGGAAGAAAACTGATGAAGTAGCTATTGCGGTATATGGAAGCGCAATCCTTACAGGAGCAACCTCGATCACAATAAACATTTTGTAGAAGGAGTTGAGGGTATGTCAACTAAGTATACGGCTCTACGTGGAAAGGTAGTTATTAAAGAAGAGTTTATAGAACTGGTTAATTTAATAAATAATGGACATTGGAAAGAAGCAATTATTAAGTATCCTTTCCTAAAAGAGCATTACAAAGTTAAAGGGAGTACGGCCGTACCTTTTTGTAAGAATGCTATTACTATTTTTACTAATCCTGACTTAAGCCCAAGTATGTATGGAGAATTACATCTTGAGACAGATCCTGGTCATTGGTCAACAGATAGAAGTTACTTTACAGATCTACAGGGATTAGAGTGGAGTTTTATTACTTGCTTAAGTGATTATCCAGACGGAAATGAATTAAACAAAACACCTATAGCATCCTTCATTAATGTTGTTTTAACAAAAGTGGCCAGTCACATTATAAGACTAGAAGAATACTACCAGGAGTGGGATTATGAATCTGTTGGCTACGATTTTGATCAAACCTTTAAAAATAAAATTGTTAGAACATCAAAATTTAGTTATATCTGTAATAAGTGTGAAAGGCCTGTGTTTTTTTGTGATGGAGAATGCTAAGTTGTTAGAAAAGGAGGTAATATTATAGCATGAGGAGAATCAAGACTAGATCAGTTTCAAAAAAAATAGAGGGAATGCAAGCCTTATTTTTAGGAGTACTTGTTACAAGTAGTGGGTTAGCTGGTTTATCTTTATTAGCTACATATGAAACGATAAAGACAGTTTGTGGGGTTACTTCTAGTATTGCAGCAATAATATTTGTCCTCTTGCTTAAAATAGAAGATAAGGAGGAAAAGTGAGAAAATATAAGAATACTAAAAATAGTTGGATATGTATAAATTGATGGTAAATATTTCACTGTTTGAAATTTATATAAAAGGAGTGTCGTAAGTGGGTGTTTATGTTTATTCATTAAATAATTCTAGAGGGATTGTCTATGAAGACAATGAATATTTAGCAGAATTAACGGTTGCAGAATTTTACAATACGAATAGCGATGAGGTAGACATTAAATTAAAAGAAATAACAAGTTTAGAAGAATTAAGAGAATATACTAGTGAACCAGGAGAAGTTATAGCATTTCTATAGTTATATTTTTTTGCGCTGGTTTTTGAATCCTACTGAATTAGATAATAGGGTTTAATCAAATAACATTTTGTATGAGAAAGGAATGAGTGAATTGAAAGAAATTATAACAACTCAAAAGGCTATTGAACAATTAGAAAGGGGATTACGACACCGCCGTAATATGTTGAATTCTTTAAATGATTACGATGAAAGCGCAGAACTTATAAAAAGGGAGATTGGTTCTATTGCAGCATTTTTAAATAAACAAGGGGTTGAAATTAAAAAGGAATCTCCAGAAATTTTAGTATTAAGATTTATAGAGGTCAGATCAGATTACGTTGCTAAAGAATTGCGTGAAGAGACTACAAAAAACTTCTTTTACCTTGAATCGGGCACCCTAAAACCACTTGCTAATTACAAAGTTTTTGAGAAAGAAATTATAGATAATCCTGATGAAATTAAATGCTATGAACAATTAAAAGAAATCGAAGAAGAAGTTTGATATTCGTTTGTAATTTCACTTTACGTTTTCAAAATACATCGCCATGTTGGAGGAGGGAAACTAGTTTATGGGAGTAGCTTGGCAATACTTTAGACAATATGAAATAGTAAAACACGAGGAGAACGATTTTGATTACATGATAAGGTATTTAGGTGGAGATAAATTACTTCTTACGTATCTAACAAGTGGTAATTTAACCGGGGTTTTTTCAAGTTTTAACATTGATATACCAATGTATTGTGAATTTGATCCACCAAATTCAGGGGTATTAGAATTAGTTTCTCCAATTAAAATAATTAAAGTTTGTGAGAAAGTGATTAAGATTTTAAAAGAGGAGATCAATCCTGAATTTACTGATTCATCTAATGAAGAAAAGTGGAGATTGTGGGGTCCTGACGATTTAAGTAATTATAAAAGTGATACTATAGAGGACTTAAACAATAGGTTTATCAGACAATTAATATGCATTCAAGAACTTTCAAGACAAGGATTTTATTTTGTAAAAGATATTGATTAAATAAGAGGTCTGAAATAAGTTGAAAACAACTGTAGGTAAATTTCAGGGGAGGGGAAATCCGGAAAGTAGATAATAAATTAATATTTTCTTATAAACGAATGTATATATGCTATTATTTGTAATACAGAGGATTGTGTAAAGGAGAAAACAAAATTGAGTTATTATTTTAGTACAACGAGAAATGAAAATTCAAATAAAAAAATTGATTTGTTTTACATATTTTGTTTTGTAGGATTAGCGGTTCTTATTGTTATATATGCGTTTTATTTACCAGCTAGAGAACACGAAGAAAAACAAAATAGTAAAAATATATTAATTGCTGAAGAGTTGATAGCGAAAGAGTTGAAAATAGATAAGAAAAACTTTGATGTAGAACTAAAAAAAGAGGAAGCGAAATTAATGCTCAATAGTTGGACGAGTAATAAGGTCAATTGTTTTGTTTTTGCAAATGGAAAAAGATTTGAAGTTTCATTGGAAATGGAACAAATAGATGATCATAATACATTTAAGCCTGTTAAAATTAAAAGAATTGTAGAACGTTAGAAGTATATAAGAAATACAAATGGAGGCTTAAATATGGTGATTGAAGGTATAAATCAAATGTCTATGGCTATAGGTATTGCAGGTATAGTGACATCAATTTCTTTTGGTTTTTTTGTAATAAAAAATAGATTAAATAAGTTTGATGAATATAGCAAAGAAATAACAGGAAGAGATGTTGATGAAGTTGTTAATTACTTAAAAAGTAACAACATTAAATCCTGTGTAGTAAGTAGAAGTCATAAGGGGATTAAAATATCTAAAAGATCTCAAAAATAGTATAGTAAATATATATATATAAAGATCACTTGTCTTGGAAACAGGTGATCTTTTTAGTGAATAAAATTGCTACTTGCCAAAAGCAGGTAGTGGTTATCCTATTCATATGTTCTGTAAATATTATAACACAATTCTTTTCGTTAAAATGAAAACATAGCGCTATATTCTTATTTTTTATATGTTATAGAAGTTAATTTTTAGGATGATTTAATTGTTCGAGTTCATATTCCAACTTCTGTATATCTTCAGCTTTTTTTATTTCTTCCCTGGCATTTAATTCTTGCTCTAAACGAGCTGTGGATTCGCTGTTTATATATCTTTCGTTTTTATCTTCTAAAATAGTTAATTCCTCACCGGTAGCAGTGTGATCTACAGCAATTCCACCACATTTTTCAGCTATCCTCATAGCGCCATGTTTCTCTAAGAAAGGGAAGGCATATGTTTTATCGTTAACAAATTCATAACTGAAATTGCAATCATCTTCATTTTTTCTTAATAAGCCACCAGCGTAATACATATTACCTAAATTCACTAGCCAATATGTTATTTGTTTATCTTTTAATGGGTTCATCATTGATGATCTCCTTTGGAATATTTAGTTTTGTATAGCGCTATGTTACTTTTTATTTGGGTCTATTTTAATCATTTGAATTTGGAAGATGTCACTATGTTTTATATCCAGTTCTCGCATCTCCTCTTTTAGTGAGCGCCAGGATTCAATCTTGATAGATTTAGTAGACCTATCCCGTAAAGTGTATTGATGGATATAATTTGCTTCTTCGTTTTTTGTCATTATTTAACCTCTGTTTTTATTATATTTATTTGGTTTCTGTAGATGTGTAAAAATTATATATTAAAGGAAGAGTGTGAGTCTGAAATTGACTCTGTTCGTCTATAGTAATCATAATATCTTTTTAATGATAAATTAGATTTAAAACCTGCCCGTTGCATAATTTTCTCAGGGCTATTTTTCTCCTGGATCTGCTTTAAAATATAAGTATTTCGGAAATGCTGCGCAGCAATCCCTTTTCTGAGATTGGCTCTTTTCACCTCCAAACGAATCATTTTTTGTATTGAGATTTCAGTTAGAAATTTTGGCGCGTCATCATCGTAGCTCCAATGATATGTCCCACGGGTAAAATCAAAAGCAACAAATAGTGGATCGTTGCTGTGATATTTAGGACGTACAGGTTCAGGGATAGTTTTATAGTAATTGTATAAGTGTAATTTGTCTTCTTCCTTCAAATGAATGATTCTATTTACTTTTGAGTCTTCAGGAATCGATAAAGTGTTATTTTCGAAATGAACATGTAGCATTTGTAAAGAAACAAGTTCTTTTAAAGATAATCCATAGTCCAGGAGTAATGTAACAATAGAAACGTTTCGCCCTAAGATCATTGGGCGTGTTGTTTGTTGTTTTTCTGTAAGGCCTTCTAGAGAAGAAATGACTTCTTTTAAGCGTTTTTCTTCCAGGAAAGAAACGAAATCTTCCTTACGTAATGCCCGATCAGGTGGTTCTATTTGAATAACTCCTTCAATGGGGCTTGGTAAATCTAAGTATTCGTACAATCTGTTTAACACAATATATATGCGGTGTATAGTTTTGTTAGAGTACTTACGATCATCTTTTAAATAAGTAAAAAATGCTTCGAAATCTTTTTTGTGTAATAATTCCCAAATGTCATTCGCGTTAAACCTTTTTGATAGATGCAGCCATTGAATAAAACTTTCTACATCATACATATATCGTTTAATTGTTGAAGGTTTTCTTCCCTTACTTAATAAATATGAGGAGAATCCTTGTATTGTATCCTGGATCATTTGCATGAATATCAGCCCTTTCAACTTTTCATTTATAACAGAAAAACAGTGTGAATTTAAACCGTTCCACACTGTTTATTAATTAAATTTGATTATTTTTTATTATGTTTAATAGAGATTTTTTAATCCACTTCCAGATAACATAAATAAGTGTCCACGTTACAAGGAAATATAGATAGCTAGGAATTAAAAGTTTTATTGTTGAAGCCTTTATCAAGTTCCATACGGATATAATTATGGATTCCTGTAGATTGAAGTAAAAGTCACCTAAAAACTTTGTCGGCTCAATATTAAATGAAATTAGGGTGCAAAGGATAAATAATGTAAAAGGAATAGCCATTGCGATTGGTATTGTGAAAAAACTCAATGTTTTTTTAAGTGAATATTTCATGATTTTCATTCCTTTCTTATTTAGTGTCTGATAGCTACTAGGTACAATATTATTGATATCATTTTCATATAGTGTGTATCCTTATTTTCGAAAATAACTATTTATATTTTTTTATAATCTGTTATTTCTCTCTCGTATCTTTTTACTACTCTGTAGAATGTAGAACTACTTGTTATATCACTCCTTCTCATAGCAGCTGTAGCTGTGATTCTTCCTTCTTTCCATTCATTATAAGCATCGATAAATTCCTGAGTGATGGGTGTACGAGGTCTGCCTAAGTGCTTTCCTTGTGACTTAGCTAAAGCAATTCCTTCAGCTTGACGTTGCCTTATGTCCTGGCGTTCTTTTTCAGCAAATGCTGAGAGAATGGTTGCGGTTGCCTTTTGGATAGCGCTTTGTATGACATCATTTGTGGCATTACCGTTATAAGTTACATTTATAAATGGTTCTTTCAAGAATTCTAAATTTATTTTTTGTTCTTCGTAATACTTAAATTCCTCTAAAATGTCATTCATAGTTCTTCCTAATCTTGTTAAAGAGTCAAAAACGATTGTATCACCTGATCGGGCATATCTTTTCATTGCTTGATAATTTTCTCTATCCATATTACTGCCGGTTTTTTTATCGATAAAAATATCTCGCTCGTCAATTCCGTTTTTTCTCATATTTACAATTTGGCGTTCTTCATTCTGATCTTTACTAGAAACACGAACATAGCCTAATTTTTTTGTACTCACAAAATAACAACCTCTTTCAAAGTAAGAATCTTAATATTATTCAATCTAGTTAACTTGAATTATACCAAAAATACACCAAAAGGTACATTCGGATTTTGAAGTGCACCAAAATTATTTTTCTTACCTTTTGAAGTGTATTCTTCAATAGTTTTTCGTATTCCTAAAAGGTGTACCTTTTGGGATGGTTTTGATAATAGGTGAAAAAATTAAATGGTATAAAACAGACTATTACAATATTATCCAATTCATTTAAATATTCCACTTGTTAGAATGATGTTACATTTATGTTAAATATTAGTTAAAATGGAAGTGTACCAAATATTGTTAAAGGGGATGGGAAAGATTATGAGAAATGTATTAAAAAGATTGGGAGTTTCTTCACTTGCTCTAACTTTAGGAGTTGTTTCATTTGGTGTACTATCACCTAATGCAAATGCGGAAGTAACTAGCAACACAAAAGTAGTAGAGGTAAAACAACCAACTCTTACGAAAGACCAAATTATTGAGAGATTCGAAGAAATCAACCTAAAGTATCCTAATAATGTGGAGTTCTCAAAAGAAGATGCAGACTTTGTAAGAACTTATGCAAAATCTACGGTATTTGGTGAATCCGAAGCAGCAACTCTCGCTAGAAAATCCGAATATTTTAACAAGGGTGGCGGCGGTTCTGGTATTTCAGCAACTATGAATGGTTATGTATGGGATGATATTGGTGTTATTAATCACTCATTTGGAGCTTATTTCTCAACAAAAATAAATTCAGGACAAGCCAAAAAAATTACAAATTCTGCTACAATTACTGCATATGGTGCTGTTGGGAAAGGTGGGATCGGAAAGGTATATAGTAATACGTTAAGTGATTCTATTAACAATACTAATTATCTATACTCAGATCTAAGTGAAGGTTATACAGCCTATGCGGTTGCTTACACTAGTAAGTATGCAAAAACAACTGTAAATGGACAATACGGAACTTTTACAATTGCTACTTATTAAATTCAAATAATGAAGGCAGGTGAAAAGCTTGTTTTCTAATTTCAATCTTACGGGTACGATAATTACAATTGCTATTATTGCAATTGTAGTGCTATTAATAAGGTTTATGCTTAAGAGTAACAAGCAAAAATAAAAAGAACCTATATTGGGTTCTTTTTATTATGTTAATAATTATTTGTGTTACGCATTGTAATGGGGTAATGACATAACATTTTAGTATTTTATTGTGTTAAATAGTTTCACCATGTGCATATTGAACAAAATCTACTTTTTCTTTTGATACAGATTGTAAGTTTGTAGTGTTACTGAAGCTGAAAGATAAAAAACCCGTGACTATAGCAAAGACTAATAGAGATTTTTTCATTATTTTAAAGCTCCTTTCTCTGAAGCCTTTTTATCAGCTTCATTTGTCATGTGTAGATACTTGCTCGCTTTTTCATACGATTTTAACTCGTAAAACTTATTGCCTAGAACAGCTGAATAATCTTTTACGTATTTCCATAACTCTTCTTTCTTAAAATAAGAAATCCCTGCCAAAATGATGTCTTCTAATTCATCTGTACTTATATTGTCATTTAATCCTTTTAGAATATTGAAATGATGAGTATACTCTTCATTTGAAATTTTTAATCCGTTTTCAATATGCAATCTGACAGCGTTTGTATCATTTAATTTGAAATACTCCTGCGCTAATAAGAACAATGTTTTTTGGTTATTTACAAGTGATCCATTTAGGTATTTAATTGCTAGTTCGGAAAGGTTTTGATCTGCATACAATAATCCTAAATTATGTTTCACCTTTGCTGATAGTTTATCCTCGTCGTGTTTATTGAAAGTATTTAAAGCCGCAAGGAAGTGTTCTTCCGCACTTTCATACTGACCGAGGGAAGTACAAGCAAGGCCTAGTGTGTTATTACAAGCAGCAACTTTGATTTCATACCCTGCATGCTTTGAAAATAATTCCTTTGCCTTTGTAGTATATTTGATTGCTGGTAGTGGCTGATAAATATGATAGTGGAAAGAACCAAACATATAATTAAATTCAGCTATTTCAAGTTCATCTGGGATTTCTTTTAATAATGTTTCAGCTTCTTCGTATTGTTCTTTAGCAGAAGTGTAATCTCCCATGTTAATTGAATAAATTGCTTTAAAAAAAGAATGATAGTATCTTAGGAAGGTATCTGCTTGATCAGGTAAACAATCTATCTTTTCTAAACTATCTTTATAGTTTTTAACGTCATGGGTAAGTAACTTATATCTGAAGTCTAGTAATGAATAATAGATAAGGATATTTTGATCTTCTTCAATTTGATGAATCTTACTATCAATTTCTTTCTTGTAATTCGTGGATTTTAGTACATTTTGTGAAATGATGGATTGATACCAATTGTTCAGTAAGTTTGTTATTTCCCCTTTGGAGACAGTTTGCACATTCATATTTAATCCCCTCATTCTATTAGTATATATTTCCATAACTTTACCATATTACCTTAATTTAAAGGGAGTGGTGTTGTTGAAAAATAAAAAACTGAATATTCTGTTTTATGTTAGCTTCTGGAGATTTTGATTACTTTGTTTTTATATGTATGCCTTTCGGCATAACTATTTATGTTTATTTACTTACTAGTATTCATTGATAATGAAATTTTTGTTAGGTAAATAAAGAACCCTCTGAAAAAGGGTTCTTTATTAATTCATAAGTTTTATGATTTTATAGCGATGGGGTAGTACGCTAATAATCCCTGTATATCAAAATGACTTCTTTTCACTCTGTACTCATTTAATTTTTCTAGCGAATTTCTGAAGTTTTCTATACTGTTATCAAACAACTCTAATACTGGCCAACTTTCACTCTCTTCCGAACCTAATTTTAAGAATTGCTGAATGTGTGATATATCAAATTTGTTGGCGAAAAGCCCAATTGGAAATAAATTAATTCCTGAATATCGATGTTTTAGAGAAAGTAATAATTCGAAAGTATCGTAATACTCGTCCAGTTCTTGTTCATCAAACGAAAGTTTACTTGTATTATAGATTTCAGACATGTAAGGATGCACAAACATTTTTTCAAATGGATGAATATAGTTTTCCTTTTCATATAAATCGTTAAAAGTTATGTGTATTGAGCCATATGATCCAGTGAATTCCAAGAAATTTTCTGGACGATTTATGTGTGTCCTAATTCTAATCTCTGTAAATAATTTATTTAATAGTTTGTAGTTTTTCTTCATGGTTGCAGCGATACCGGTACTATATAGCCCGATTATCGCTGGTAATTTAGAACAACAATGATAAAAATCTGATCCAGTTATATTTTTTGCTGTAGTTAGCCTTTGTAAAGTTTCACAAATAATTGATTCATGAGTTTCTTTTTTTGAATAATAGGTAAGTATTGTTAACAATACTGCTAGCGTACGTGCTTTTTCTTTAATGATTTCAATATGTTCTTTTTTATCTTCGGTAGTATGATTATCAGGAAGAGTAAATGATTTTATAAATTGGACTAGATTTTGCGTTTCTTCTGTAATCATTTCACGTAACTCTATTTCTAAATTATTTGTAATATACTTCTTTAATTTGTTTATCTTAACTTGAATATTTTCATGATTAGTTTTTTTTAGTTTAGAAATACTTTCTACGTTTTCAGCAAGTGTACTGAAGAAGCTGTCAGCTCCATTACTATCTATTATTTTAATTCCATCTCTAATTTTTATTAGTTCCTCTGCTGGATCACCTAATTTTTCAGTGAAAGCATGCCAATACCAAGAATACCGGCGACCTTTTACAGATTGTATAGTATTTCTTAACGCAGTATCCCATTCGGCAGACCAACCAGATGTAATGATTCCGTATTCGTCAAATACTCGCTGCAATAGATTTGATAGATCTTTATGATAAGTTTCTAACTCATGACCAACATTTTTAAATCTTACGTCTTTATAGTCACCATGAACTTTTATAATAGTGCAGTTCGCATGAACTAATGGCTTTATTCCTTCTATATTAGATACATCATGTAAAGTTTGAAAATCAATATTCATTTCTTCTAAAGCTTGTTCCATTAATCGATCAAAGTTTGTGGTTACTATTACTTTGATATACCCATCTTTAACTAACTTTGCAATTGATCTGTGTGCCCTTGTTGGTATTTTAATGTTCTCTTCATCGTCTTGTTTAGGTTCAAAGAATTCTGCTAATAATCCCAATCTAGTAGCAGGAGTGTAAGCTAATCTTTCAATTACTTTATCATATGTAGGTTCTTGTTTGTATTGCTCCTTATACCACTCTATTGGGTCGTTATGGTTAGCCTTTTCTATTTCCATTATTCTTCTACATAATTCTTTAACTATTTCCCAGCCTGTAGGAATGTTAGCGGAACGTGATATACCAGAACCTAATAATAAAGCGTATACGCCTTTATTTGCTTCCATAGAAAAAGATAGTGACATTAAGTGGTTGTCCATGTGTTTCTCCTTAGTCTTGTGTATTTTTAAATAATCGTACCATATTTTAACTGTATTTGGTTGAAAGTTACTTATAAGTAACTTATAATTTGAGTATATGTTGCTTATAAGTAACGAAAGGGGGCGTTATGATGTTATTTATGCTAAATGAAATTATGACACCAAGAGAGGCTTGTGATCGTTGGGGGATTACACAAGAAGCGCTGCGAATGAAATTGAAGCGAGGGAAAGATAACAAATTAATAGATGCATTGATTGAGGGTGGAAAAGTTAAATACTACAAGCCTGAAGGGAAACAACGTGGAGAATGGATTTTAACGGTAGAAGCTATGGATTTGCTCTTTCCTAAAAGGAAGGAAATAATTAAATGAATTGCCCTAAAAGTGTTAACAAAGTTATCTATTTCTGTTATTATAAAGATAACAAAGTTATCACTTTTGAAGGGGTTGTTATAAATGGAAAAATACATCGTAAACTATCATACTGGTGTAACAGAAGAAATTGAGGTAAGTGATTTAAGTGAAGCGAAAAAAGTTGCTGAAGAAGGTATAGCTTACACGCAAGAGAAAATCACAATTGAAACTTTAGATGGCGAAGTAATAACAACCTCATATTGGTATGGAATATCCCCACAAGAGGATGATAATGTACTTGAAACGGTTGGTGGCGGCTTTTATCAAGTGTGGAGCGATGAACTGGGGGAGTAATTCCCCTTCTCGTTGGTTTAAAAGAATTTGCTGAGATACTAGGTTGGGATAAAGCACGTTTAAGTACAAAGTTTTCTCGACAACGAGATGGGAAGAAAGTAAGACCATTATTACCTGAGCCAATCCAGATCCTTGCTTCTACACCTATTTGGACATTGAAACAGGCAAAAAAATATAAAGCTATAATTGATGGTAGGTCTGCTGAATAAGCAGACCTTTTTTATATAAATTCTACATAAAATTTAGTATCGATGATTCCGAATGCAACTTTACAGGGAAACGGATTTTTTCCTACTGAAGCAGCACGCATACAAGAAAGTACCCAATGTTCTAGTTCTAAAGGTAAGCGATATAATTGAATACTACCATCATTGTTTTTTACTGTTATAACAGGCGCAGTTACCCTGGTTGTAGCAAAATCATCCGTAGTTATTATTGCTACAGCATCATTAGTGTGAAAACCAGCACTTAGAACTTCATAAATCATTCCATCTTTTTCATTAATAATCATTGGTATATTTAAATACGGATAATTATTTATATCGTTATGAATAATTGCTCCTGCTGCGTTCTTCCTTACTTGAGCCTCTTGCATTGTTTACACTCCTTTATAATGGTTTAAACGTACTGACGTAAATATATTCTATTTTGCATCTATTATATTATAAAATTGCAGTTTCATCCTATTATAAAAAGCATCAGTACATATGACAGCGCTATTTGGTGGATCAATATCAACAACAGTCATATAGCTAGAGAGCAAATAACCATCTTCATAATATGTAATTAGTATTTCTTCTTCAGATAATAAGGAACATAACAACGTGTTTTCAATTAGTTCTTTTTCTTCATCTGTTAAGATTGGTCGAGTTACTTTGTTTTTCTCCTTGATAATTTCACGTATTCCAGCAAACTGTTCAGGAATTGCTGCAAATGGGGTGAATTTTACCATTCCTCTTCCTTTTGGCATATTAGCGTTATTCATGATTTGTGGCCTCCTATTAGTGTATTTCTGTGTCTAGTTGTAGCGCTATGCGTGTAGGAAATCCCTCGTAAAATACTGTTCTTCCCAAACTTTGTGCGTATTTCATCCATTACTTTTGTTAACTTCACTTCTTGTTCTCGTTTCGTAACATTATCAAAAAGAGAGATTTGTTCTTCCCCTTCTTGAATTAGGTTTGTTAAGGATATGTTTATGCTGCGAATGGGTTCGCCAGTATATTGTTGATGCAAAAAGTATGTACATATATGATAAATATCCATCGTTAAATTTGTTGGCCGGTTTAAAGTATGTGTTTTTCTAATACCGCCTGTATAACTTTTGCTATAACCGACAGAAAAATGAACAGTTTGAGCAAGTTTATTTTGTCTTCTAAGCCGATAACAAACCTCTTCAATATGCTCCAGCAGGATGATCGGAAATTCTTCAATTGTATAATCACGCATTAGAATTTGGCTTTTTCCAATAGAAGTTGTGGCAGGAACATATTTTTCTGAGATACGACTAAAGTCAATTCCGTGACTATGTAAGTGTAATTCTTCTCCAATCTTGCCGAAGCTCTGCTTTAAGTATTTAAGGGGATAGCGAGCTAGATCTCCAATAGAGTGTATTCCCTTTCGATTTAACTTTTCTTCAGTTTTATGTGATATGCCCCAAAACTTATTAAGGGGGCGTATGCTCCATAGCTTTGTAGGTACATCCTCGTACTTCCAACAAGTAATTCCATTTTTGTTCTTCTTCGCTTCAATATCTAAAGCAACCTTACTCAATAATGGGTTAGGAGCAATTCCAATCGTGCATTCAATTCTTGTATGGTCGTATATTTCACGTTTGAATTTCATGGCGAATTCGTACGGATCATTGGCGAATAAATGAATGCTATCGGTAATATCCATGAAAAATTCATCGATGCTGTATTGGTGAAAATCCTCAATAGGAACGTATTGTAAAGCTAGTTTTGTTATGTAGTTGGAGCATTTAATATAAGTTCCCATAATTGGATTTACAACTAGAATATCTTTACGTCGAGGAATCTCGTAAAGCCTTGCCATCTTTTTTACACCCAACGCTTTTAAAGGGGGTGTTGCAGCAAGAACGATTGAACCATTTCTATTTACATCGCCGACTACAGCCAACTTTGTATGCATGGGATCAAGTCCCATTTTGATGCAACTCACTGAAGCATAAAAGCTGCGTAAATCAACACATAAGATGATTCTATTCGGTAGGATTGAATAGTCATACATCGTGATTCCTCCTAAAGTAAAAGAACGTTTGTTCCTATTATACACGAACCTACGTTCTTTTATGAAGAGGTTTTACAAATATAATTCGAATATAAATATTTTGTTAAGCAGAATATTTAACAAAAAGTTTGAAACCCCAAAAACGAATCTTTACATTTAATTTTTTCTTTCTTCCCTGTGTTTTTTTCATAATCATAATATCCTCCCTTAGAATAGCTGAATCGCTTACAGACCATATTATAATCATTCATCTCCTGGATTCTAAGGGTAATTTTTTTTAAATATATAACTTTTTTGAGATAAATAATTTCACGGACTATTTAGTGGGATTCTCAATCTACCTATTCCGACAAAACTTAGCAAAGACCGTACGAGCTTCGTCGATGAATTTTAAGAGGTATTTACCCTTTAACATGGAATTCTCCTTATAGGAGGTGGCGTAGCGCTATGTCAGAAGCAGAGATAGTATATACCAGCAGTGAGGTCTATAGTCGTTTAGGGGTGAGTGGCAGCACACTTAGAAAGTATTCGGATGTCCTTGAACGTGAAGGGTATGATGTAAGAAAGAATAGTCGAGGTAGAAGGGAATATACAGAGTTTGACGTTGTACTTATTGAACAGTTAGTAGAATTGAGTAAGCAAGATGGTATGACTTTAGAAAAAGCTGCGAAAATGATTGCAAAGCAATTTGGAATCGCTAATAAGAAAGAGGAGTCCCAGGGATCAGATCCAGTTCCTTATCAAATGCAATATCAATTTCAACAACAATATAGCGCTATGATAGAAGAAATTAATAAGTTGCAGCAAGCAAATCTATTAGAAATGGAAAAGAGACTAGGTGATCGTATAGATCAAAAGAATAAATTAATTGAAGAGGACATTAAAGAAAGGAATAGATTAATAAAGGAAGATATGAAAGATCGGAAGGAACGAGAAGAAAGGATAGAAAAAAGGTTAGAGTTAAGGGACGATAATCTTATGAAGATGGTCAGAGAGATACAAGAAGCAAAACGTACTATTGTATCGGCACAGAAAGAAATAGCGGCAGCTAGTTTGAAAAAGAAGTCATGGTGGATGTTTTGGAAATGAGTACCTTTGGTAAGGAATGTGCAGAATTTGTAGGAAGAAATTATATAATACTCTCTTGTGGATCGTTTTTAATTTATCTTGAAAAGGGATTCTAATATAGGAGATTTACATTTGTATGTTGAACTATTAATCAAGAAGGGGGGCATTTTGGTGAAAGATAATGATGTTATCAATATTAAATATAAACAAATGGATAAAGATCCTGAAATAAAAGAAATAGTTAATGGAATAGAGCGTTTGATTTTAGGTGATAAGGCCGTTGGATTATTGGAACATTTGGGTCTAACCCCTGGAAAGGTTCAAAAATCTTTAGATGAGCAATGGGAAAGAGAGTTTGATGATTTGTTAGAAGAAAATAAAAATTATATTTTTGAAGAAACACGGAATCGTTCTATTAATATTTTTCAAATGTGGATGAAAGAAATGAAAGGCACTGAAATAAAATTCACGGAAGAAACTATTTTTGCAAAGTTAGAAGAATTCCGGCAAGAGGCAGAGTTGCAAGTTATAAAAGAATTGGTAGAAGCGAATTTGTAAACAATAATACGTATTTGTGTTATCAAATTACACATAACTTACCGCATCTAAAATTTAGATGTATAAAACGAAAGAAAATTGTGAATAATTATAATGCGGTTAAATGAAACTTTTTTATGCATAAATTTCGATTGGTTAAGCTACTGATCATAGTGTATTCAGTCGAGAAGGAACAGGAGATCGTCACGAATAATCAACACATACATAGCCTGGTGCGCCTATATACATCAAGTGTTTGAAAAAATGTCACAATAGGGATATTATTGTTTTTAAAATTGTTAACAATACATATGTGAAATTGCCTGGTTCAGTTGCCCTAAATTGATACTGGGCTATTCGTGTTTACGTTAATGCTCATTTATCTATTTTCTTTAGGGGAATTTTGTTTATGGTAACGAACAAATACTTACCTAGTGAATGAAATGTTACAAGACGAGGTTGTAGCATATCTTAAACGACAATATAGTTATTAGAAAATTTTAGAAGCATGTGATTTTAGGCTCATCATGCTTCCCTAAAAAGCTGTGACTAATTGGCAGATCAATAGACTAATTAATGTGTTCAAAAGATTCAGCAAGACTTATATAACTATCCCTTAGACTATCGGCCTCCTGTTGACGACATTCTGCAATTGAAGCACGTTCTATATTGCAACGTTCTAAACCAGGATCTCCCATAAGCTCATAGATTTTCTGTACTGGCATCATTGGGTTAATTCTTCTTGAATCTTCTGGTAGGTCTCTTGTCGTACTATAGGATCTACCATGACCAGGATAAAAACTATCTATTAATGTGGTTGTAATTTTAAAAACGAATTTAGAACTAAATTGCTCTTGAACAACTTGGAAATCTCTAGACCCACAATCTCCGAGAGTTTTTTCCGGTGCTATTGAATCATATAAAATATCTGCTTTTTCTCTTATCAACTTACCAATTTCTTCGCCCCGAGTTTTTAAATTCTCATCTTCATTAATTCCTGCCTTATTTTTTGCTTTTAAGACCAGCATGTATAAAATACCTGCATGGATAGTGCTGAGAATTCCCTCGATAGAATTATTATTCTCAAACCTTCGAAACAAGGTTCGAGATAAAGAGTGGAGATCATTTAATAATGCAGTATCAGTTTCATTAGATCTAGCATAGTCGAAAACTAAATCCTGAAGTGCTTCTAAATCTGCAGCGTTTTGCTCGAAAAATGCTTGGTCGATTTGTTTATTGATTCGGTCTGTAATTTCTTTAACTAATTGTACCAGTTTTCTTTTCTCGGCCATATCTTCTGCTATAGCTTTTATAATCGCAATTACAGCTTCTTCTGAATTGAAGTTTGCTGCTGTAAAACTAATTACTCTTTGATAAGTGGTTGTTGAGTTAGAACATGCCATATAATCACCTCTCAAGAAATATTCAACTAAGATAGTATTTTCAGTTTTCGACAAAAGCATTCTAAAGTTATGAAATTTTAACTACTATATTATCTCGAAAAATTTTAGAATAGAGTAAAACCTTATGGTTTTACTACCATTTAATAACCATTAAGCTAGTAAATGTATACAGCATCATTTACTTACTGCATCCTTTTTTATTTTTATAATTTCACATACCATATTAAAAATAAATTTTTAGTAATTGACACAATAATCTCTAAAGTGCTACGTTTTTAATGGTAAAGTAATAAGAGGTTTGTTATTTAGATCTAACATATATAATAAGAAAAGGTACTGGAATTCGTTAGAGAGAGGTAAACTCTATTCTCACACCCTTTAAAATTCTATATATAGATAAAATGATGATACGAACCGTATATGTAGTTATGTAGAGAGGAAGAAAGTATAAGATGTTTAAAAAGGTTACATCGGTTGTTGCTTCTGTTTTATGTGCTAGTTTTTTACTGACAGCTTGTAGTAGTGGAGAGAAAGAAACTAAAAATACAGCAAAGGCAACTGACAAGAAAGAGACAAAACAATCCATTAATTTACCGTATATAGCGGAGATCCCAACAATGGATGTAACAAAGGCAACTGATAGTGAATCAATGAATGTAATGCGTAATGTGTTTGAAGGTCTGTATATGCTAGGGAAAGACAATAAATTAATTCCTGGTGTGGCGAAATCTTATGAAGTAAGTGAAGATAAAAAAACGTACACATTCCACTTGAGAGAATCGAAATGGTCAAATGGTACGTCTGTTACAGCTGAAGATTTTGTTTTTGCCTGGAAAAGAGCTGTGAATCCTGATACAGCGGCAGAATACTCGTTTTTATTTTTTGATATAAAGAATGCAAAAAAAATAAACAGCAAAGAGTTACCTGTAGATCAGCTAGGGGTAAAAGCAATAAATGATAATACATTAGAAGTACAATTAGAACAACCCGTTCCTTACTTTATAAATTTGACAACGTTTCCAACGTTTTTACCAATAAACGAGAAGTATTTTAAATCAAAAGGGAATCAATATGGTCTAGAAGCAGACCAGTTAATTTATAATGGAGCATTTACTTTAGAAAATTGGAAGCATGAGCAGGGTTTTCAATTTAAGAAGAATAAAAGCTATTGGGATGAAAAAACAGTTAAATTAGACGAAATCAACTTTGATATTATAAAAGATAAGTCAACAGAAGTTAATTTATATGAATCAGGTCAAATAGATCGTGTAGGGCTTACAGGAGATTTTGTAGACAAATATAGAAATAGCCCTGACTTCAGAGAGCGTTCTGAAGTAACTATGCAGTTTTTGCGTATGAACCAAAAAAACGAAGTGTTAAAAAATAAGTATGCAAGATTGGCAATTAGTAAGTCGTTTGATAAAAAGGCCTTTACAGAAACTGTACTAAACAATGGTTCGCTTCCAGCGGAAGGGATTGTGTCGCTTAATTTCGCAAAAGGACCGGACGGGAAAGACTTCCGGAAAGAGAATGGGAACTTAGTGAAATATGATGTGGTTGCAGCGAAGGAAGATTGGAAAAAAGCCAAGCAAGAATTAGGGAAAGAAGAAGTAACATTAGAATTGCTAACAAGTGACAATGCATTAGCAAAGAGAAATGCAGAGTATTTAAAGGGTGAGCTTGAAAAGAATTTGGACGGATTAACTGTGAATGTTAAACCGCAGCCACGTAAACAACAAATTGAATTGTTATTAAGTAGTGATTATGACATAGGTGTAGATGTATGGGGGCCAGATATTCCTGATCCTATTACATTTTTAGATTTATTTACGACAGATAGTACATATAACTTTGATAAATATTCAAATAAACAATATGATGAACTCATTCATAAAGTGAAAATGGATTTTGCTGGTGATGAAAAGGCACGTTGGGAAGCGATGAAACAAGCAGAGAAAATCTTATTAGAAGATGGAGCTGTAGCGCCTTTCTATCAGCAAGGCAGATCGTATTTACAACGTTCTTCTGTAAAGGGTATTGTGACAAATGACTTTGGTGGAGAATTTAACTATAAGTGGGCTGAAGTTAAGAAATAATAGGGGAATATGAGACACTTCTAGTTTTTGTTAATTATTTGGTAGTATAATTTGATTTTTTAAAAGGGAGATAGTGATCTTGATAAGATTTATAATGATTGAACATAAAGTGGATGATTTTGAATTAGATAAATACACAAATGAATTAATGTGTAAAGTTCAACAAAGTTTAAATTCGAATGAGTTATCATTTCATTGTAATGAAGAATTTAAGCGTAGTTGTTCACTAAGTTTAGCTGATAAACAATACTTTATTGATTTTACTATGTTTATGACTCCACTTGGATACGATCAACTAAAAATCGATATTTCAACGAAAATTAAAGAAAATGCTGATAAAGAATTACATGCTTTGAAAATAAAGTTGAAAGATTTAATGATAGAAGATTGGAAGCAATGTGTTTGGCTTACAGACCATCAGTCAGAAGAATTTGCTGAAGATCTATATAAAAATGTTCATTCTGTTGAAAATGGTTTGAGACGTTTGATTAATACTGTTTTATCTCACCATTTAGGTGGTGATTGGTGGAGTTTCATGCCTAGTCACTTAGTTGAAAAGTATTCAAAAAGAATTAGTGGTTATCGAGAGAAAGCGCCAAGATTTAAAAATGTCCATGCAAATTTGTTATCCATTGATACTAACGATTTGACTAGTATATTAAAGTTTAAAACATATAGGATGAAAGGACAAACAATTTTTAATAAATCTGATTCTCTTTTTCCTGAATATCTTGTGATGACTCCAGCTCTTAAACAATTGGAATATATTATGAGTGATATTATAAATAATGATAAATCAATTGAAAATCATGGGGATGATTTGACTAAATTATTAGAAGGACAAATGGAAGTAAGTATAGATTTTTGGGAGGATTTCTTTGCCCCATTATTTCCTTGTTCATTAAGAGAATTTAGTGGTAAATGGGATAACTTTAGTAAGGATAGAAATCATGTAGCTCATAATAAGTTAATTGATGATAAGTTACATCAAAAATTCAAGAGAGGTATGGAGGGATTATTAAGGATAATAACTGAAGCAGAGGAGAAGTTTGAGGAAGATTTAAATAACAAAAACAGTGAATTTCTAGAATATAAAAAGATATATGAAATGGAACAATTTAAACAAGTCCAGCGCCAAAATAAGCAGTCTATTGCTGAACAGGCAGGAATAGAGATTATGAGTGAAGACCAAATCTATTTCTTATTTTTAGAGCATGTTTCTTATAGTTTTGAAAGAATTCGTGATGCAATTTACTATAGAACTGATATTGAAGTGACTTATGATGAACCTTGTGAAGATGTATATGAAAAGATATTCGAGATTAAAAATATTCTACTGAATACAAGTATACATGTGGAGTCGAAGGTTGAAATAGATGAAGAAGAGGGATGCACTAGTATAATGAAACTAGCAGTTTATTATAATGCTGACCTCAAGGGGGATTTTGAAATTAGTTATATAAACGGTGAAGCAGAATATAATGATGACCAAGGTAATTATATGCCTAAAATTAGTGAAGAGCTTGATATTTCATCTTTAGATAAGTTAGAGAGGCTTATCAACGAAATATTAGAAAAAGAAATGCCGGAGCCTCCGGATATTTTATAGACATACTGTTCCATATTTATTAATAGAACATATCCCCTAAAATAATAGAGTTCTACGGAAAAAATGGAGTCATTTTATGACTCCATTTTAGTTACAAGTTATATAGGATTATAGTATAATTGATTTGCGTATATTGCGTTAGAGATTTCCATATTCTTTAATTGCAATGAATGACAGATTGTAGGGGTAGGATCTTACAGTCTGTTTTTTTATGGTTTCCTATAAGTCGTCTTATGTAGTCAGATGCAATTTGCATTAAGCAGATTCTAAGATCCTGGTTTAAGTAATTGTATAGTTGTAGCTGTCTTCTAATGTAATCCTGGTCTTTTGGTGCGAAACTTTTAATCATATCAATAACGGTATCGTGTTCAAAAAAGAAATATTTATCGTTTGCTTCAATAACAAACACATCATTTTCTATAGGGTGATTTTTGAAAAATAAATCAAAGAAATAATTTGAATTTTGATTTTCTATTAATACGTTCATACTTTAATTCTCCTGTCATAGTCAATTTATTTATTGTTAGGTAGTAAAATTTCAATGATCTTTGGGACTATAGGGTTACTTATATGGTAATACACCTCTAAACCTTTTCTATCGCAACCTACTATTTTTCCTTTCATTTTAGAAAGATGCTGTGAAACTGTTGATTGTGGTATTTGTAATTTATTAACGAGTTCTGAAACATTCAATGTGTTATGTTTCATAAGAATAGTTATAATTTCAACACGGATTGGATGGGACAATGTTTTTAACATTTCAATATTCTCTTCAGTTATAGTAGTTTTAGTGTAGTTCATTTTGCATTTCTCCTTTTGTATGTGTACTTTGATTTATCCATAAACTTTTATAGATATTACATACTTCTAAAGCCCAATTTACATCTTTTTCGTGTTTTGTACCTTTAGCCATTATTCGTAGGGTCTCATTGATCCATTCTTGGCAATCTTGATAGTTTTGAGATGCCTGGGCATTAATAGTAGCTTCTATAATTTGTTTTCTCTTTGGTATTGTCATGCGTGTTCTCCTTTCTCAAGAGCTATAGCGCTATATAGTCATGGGATATATATAGATATGACTTTTACGAATAAACTCAATTTCCTCACCTCCTCCAACTGAATAAGCTTCAGATAATAACTTTTTGCATCTTATAATGGTCTTTAATTCTTCAGTAAGATTCATATAGATCCTCCAAGGGGTTAAATACATTAGAGTAGAAAAGTATAAGAAATTAAGCAGATAACCATGATAACTCCAACTATAGTAGTAAATAGTGCCAGGAAGCTAAGAACTATATAATATAGGAAGTAAGCACCGATTAAGAGCGCTATTAAAAGACCGATTATGAGTGATAATGTCCCGATTGTATGTAGAGAAATTACATTTAAAAATACTAAAACAATGACAACTAAACCTATAATACTAAGGGTTCGCATGGTTACCGCTCCTTCCTTATCATTTATACATTTATACATTTATACATTTATACATTTATACTTTTATAAAATTATAAATGAGTGTATGTTTATCTTTAATTTAAACTTTCAGTAGATGAGTAGTTTTATTACGACATGGATATAATGATTATTGAACAACTTGAGTAGTATATTCAGAGAGTGTATTTTTTAATTCCTTCTGAGTATGTATAGATGGTTTATACTTTTATAATATTATACTTTTATAAAAGTATAAACCAGTTTATTTAGAAAGGTATAAAAATTAATTTTATACCTATTCTTTGTTCTTCTTTAGTTCAAGTGCTTGTTTAACAGTGTTTTTTATGATCTTTTGTTTTGCTAAAGGTAATGATTCAACTTTCTCCTCAACTAGCATGTTTATCACTTCATAAATTTTCATATCCTCAATTGTACCGAGAGTTGCTATTGCAGTATGTGTTTCTATAGAAAGTCTTACAGATTTTGGTAGATCTTTTGTAGTAAGTTTTCTCTTAGGTTTTTCGAAGAGTTTTCCTTTTTCGGGGAAACTACGTTCTTGCTCTTCTTTTTGTTCAGGCGTAAAATTTTCAGATCCCTCTGTTTTCTTCTCTCTTTTTTCCGCTTCTTTTTTCTCTTGCATCTGTCTTCGCATACCAATTTGGTTTGTATTAATATTGTTATCCATTTACTTATTTCATTCCTTCCAAGATTCCGATTCTTTCTTCGAGCTCGCTTGCGATTTCTTGATATACATTATGAACGTTTTTATCATGTATATCCTTCATGTTATAGGTGATTCCTGTTCTATCGAACCTTTTTAAGCGGGCCATCTGTTTAATGATAGTATTAAATATATTTGGTTTACCGAAAATCTCTTCTGCTTCCTGAAGGATGTCCTTATCAATCTCATTCCCGTTTTGCATTAATACAGGTAATGCCCCGACTATTTCTAATGGAAGTTCATAATCATCTGCTAGTGAAAAAACATGTTCAATGTATTTTTGAGCGCCTTTTAGAGACCTTTCTTGCGTTTGTAATATTACCATAACATAATCACTTGCAACTAGTGCGCTATCTGCAAATTTATTTAATTGTGGTGGAACGTCAATTAAAATATAATCATAGTTTTCTTTAATTACACTTAGCTGCTTCGCGAAATATGTATCCTGTGAATAATCATCATCGAAATTTCTGAAAAGGAACTTTTCGTATGTTTGCAAGTCTTCATATGAAGGTAGTAAGTCCAAGTTTGGTAATGCATTAATTAAAGCACTTTCTAAATTTTCATCTATAAGAGCCATTGCTAGAGTTTTCTTAAATTCAGGTTCGATTGAATGTATTTTCTTCATTGTATTAAATAGTAGATCGGTAGCATTTGCTTGTGGATCTAAGTCTACTAATAAAGTTTTTTTGCCTTGGTTTGCAAGTGTATAAGCTAGCATTACTGCATTAGTAGTTTTTCCAACTCCACCCTTAAAATTCCCAGTTGTAACAACTGTACATTTTTCTTTCTTCATTTTCCGTCACCTCGTAAAAAAAAGTTTTTTATACTTTTATACTTTTATACTTTCATTTTACAGCATACATACAAGGAAGTAAAGTATAAAAGTATACTTTTATACTTTTATAAAAAAATGAGTTTTTTTCAGAAGATACAATAGACTCATAGATCGATATTTATGAAACGTTATAACAACAACGTTTTCATGGTATTCTTTAATAAATATAGTGCTTTTATACTATTATAAAAGTATAAAAATATAAAATAATATACATTATAACTTTTAAAAAAGACAATTTTATAATATTATAAAAGTATAAAAATATAAAAGTGAATCTTCATTTTTAAAAAGTGTAGAATGTTGCAATATAGATAGTTATTTACAAACAAAAAAACTTGTTGTAACGTTATAGACAACAAGTTTTCTCAACGCAATTCGATTTAGTTTGATAATATACATAAAAAATTCGGAAGAATTTGTAGGATATATAAGACACATAAACACAAAAACAAATAAAAAAAGAACGGCTGTCTATGAGACTGGAAATCTCAAGGACAGAGGAAGTAGATCTGCTGGAAACATTTCTACTTCTTGGTGAATACAATTTGCTGGAAACATCTTGTATTCCATTTACGTAACTGCACACTCAGTTAGTAAACTTCCCAAACCGTTCTAATTAACTATGCTATTGAGATATGAAATATCTCCTATTAGTATAGTTAATTAGTGTAGATTTGTAAAGATAGAAACCCCTATTTAAGTGCATCTATAAGCGTATTTAATCATGGTTTTTTCTACCTTTTTCTACAATTCGGGAAGTCTATTTATTTAGGTGAGCAGTGATATAACTGCTCACCTTTTTTTATTGTCTTAAATCTAGTAGAAAGGAGATCCAACGTGAATACAGTACAGAAAGCTATTAATCTTATACTTCATAAAGGTTTACGAAAATATAAATCTAAAAACTCAAAAGCTGCTCTAGTATCAATTACAAAACAAGAGAAGTTTGAAGACAAAATGCTGAATGGTAAGAAGAATAAAAAAGGATCTATTTTTATCACTCGTAAAAAAGCTGATTTAAGCGCACCTTTTGGTACAAGAGGAGTAGTGTTAACATCTGAGGAAGCTACACTGGATCATGTTGGACAAGCTTCTCACTGGACTCCTAATGTATATAATTTTGGTACATATAGTGAAAATGGTCTTCGTACTATTGTTGGCCACACTGAAAAAAACCTACAACAAATCAATTGTTTTGTGATTGACATCGATTCAAAGTCATTCCCAATGACAGCAATCAATGATGTTGCGTTAAATGCTGGTTTTGGTGTGCCGACCATGATCCTTCAAACTACAAAGGGTTACCAAGTATATTATGTGTTAGATAAAGCTGTATATGTAACAAATAAAAAGAACTATATTGCTATTAAATCAGCAAAAAGAATCTCTCAAAACTTGAGAGAAATGTTTGCTGAAAGCCTACCACAAGTAGATTTAACATGTAATCACTTTGGCTTCTTCAGAATGCCTTCAGAAGAGAATATTATTATGTTCTTTGAGGAAAATGTATATTCTTTCAAGGAGCTGCAGGATTGGAGTAAGAGACAAGATGATAACAAAGGCAAAGAACTTTTCGCAATTCCAGGTGAAAATAACGTAATTGAAACTCCATTTTCTAAAAACAAACCTGTAGAGCAGCCAAAACAGGTAGAAGAAGCGTGGTTTAAGCAAGTTATAAATTGTACGAACATAGCGCCACAACAAACAAAAGCAGGGCGTAATAATGCAATTTTCACTCTTTCATTAGCATGTTACCAAAGTAAAATAACAATTAAAGAAACACTAGATATGATGGATCAGTTTAATAGTAACCTGGAACAACCTTTAGATCATGTTGAGGTTAGAGGGATTGTCATGTCTGCATATTCAGGAAAGTACCAGGCTGCTCATAAGGATTACATTGATCGTCTACTTCAAACATATGCGACACCTGGACAAGTTAATTCGTTTAGATCACCAGCTGCATTTTGGAGAAAACATAAAAAGCAACGTGAAGATCGAGTACGTTCTCATTGGCATGAGTGGGAAGCGGATATTATTGCTTTCCTGTCAATGAATTCAAAAAACAAACCTGTGCTATACTTTACACAAAAAGAACTATGTGAAGCGATCAATATTCCTAGAAGCACCCTAAACACTGTCCTAAAAAAGAGTAATAAAATATATAAGACTGTTGAAGGAAAAGGGAAAACTGCAAAAACAGGTTTTTCAACAATCGGCATGTTGATTTCGTTTGCTTTACGTGAAAAAGGACAAAAAAGAGAGAGTTATTTAAGCTATTTAAACGAGCTGTTTCCCCAAATGGGTAATATCTTACTACAAGCAAAAAACAATAGCGCTATGGCAGAAGAAACGACATCATACAGCCTAATTGAAGGACTACCAGCTGGTTAATTTTTAATTGTCCACTGTGCCAATACATAATTATATCTACGATACATCTTTCGGGCAGATAGCTATAGCGTTATACGTTTAATAATTAAGTATTTACTTCTTGGTAGGGGGCTATTTTAAGTTCTTAAGGGTTATGTACTCTTTATGGTATGTGAAATTATATAGACTGTTTTAGAAATCTATTCTATTGGTGGTGTGCTACATGGGTAAAAATTATTCTGTAGATCGTGATAAAAAGGGACGTTATAGACATTCTTATGTATTTATGAGGGGGACTAATGTAGAGATTAAGTTACTTGGTCATGAAAGTTTGTTAAAAGGAAAAGTTTCAACTATTGAGGAATATTATTGTGTTTTAGATGTGGAGGGGGACGATGATCCTTATCAGGTAACTGTTAACTTTGCAGAAATAAAATATATAAGGCATCAAGAGTTTGTGTCGGTTGAAGAAAGATCCCCGAATTATACAGTTGAAGATAAGAAAACATCATTCGTGTTTGATATAGGGGAAAAGATAGCTTGTGCGTTTAAAGATGGTAAAGGTATGAAAGGATTTGTATTGTCTGAGGGAGCTTATTATCTGTATATCAAAACAGATAAGGGTAAATTCTACACTATCATGAAGAGTGCTTTATCATATATTTTACATGACGAACATACTGCATTATTAGAGACAAATGATTTTTATACAGAGGAAATGAAAGCAGCTGGTTATAGTAAGCCAACGGAGTATGTTTTTTCTGTAGGGGATCAAATTACGGTGTTTTTTGCTAATGGTAAAAGTGTGGCCGGTGTAGTTCTTGATGAAAGTAAGTATTGGGTATTACTACAGTCTGAGAAGCTTCAAATTACTGTTTTAAAAGGCAGTTATTCTTATTTCAAGCATCAAATTTATGAGAATAAACCGTTCTTATACCAGGCTAATAAGCGGTTAAAAAAGGAATTGAAGAAGTAGGGTCTTAATTCTTTTTTTCTTGAAATGTAACACTTTATGAGTATAAGAATATTCTCCACCTTTTAAAGTAATGTAAAATTAGTAAATTATGTGGATAGTACATGCTGTGACCTTCATTTTTGGGGTCACGCATCTATTAATTAACATATATATGCATAATTGCATAATAAAACAATGGGAAAAATAGTATAATATGGTGATGTATTTTATAAATTTTTTTGATAATCTAATAGTTACATAGCGATATACAAACATACAGAATTTACGCTATTGGTATTTTGGGGGAAGTTTTAACGTTACATGTCGTATTAATCGATGATAGGAACGAAAAGTCTCTGTTCCAGAAGGGGCGCAATAGTTATGGATTATAAAGCCAAAAAAGAAGATGAAGAATCAAAAAAATTATTTAACAGTTTTTTAAGTACTCTTATTAACGATATAGATTTTCAAAAGAGAAATCAGGAAGACATTGCTAAAGAAATTGGCATTACTCCTGGAACATTTTCGAAGAATTTATCAGGAAAAAATCAATTTGGATTTTGGAAGTTAATTAAGTTACTGGACATATTATACGAGAATGACATTAACAAAAAGCGTAAGATGTTATGTGCTTTTTGTTCAGTTACAACAAGTAAAAAGAATCTTAGAATTGCTATGGAGTATGCAAATGCTACTGGTGATCTACTGCTGTTGAAATTTATTGTAGATCAGGAAAAGAATTCAGCTCTTGCGATGAATCGAGAATGGGCATATGTGTATGAATTGGTATGGCAGCGCAGCAGCGGTGTCATTGCAAAACAAGAATTGTTAGATAAACTTGAAGATCGTAAAGGCAGTAAGGTTATTAAAACAAAGGAAATGAAGATTATGTATGGCATATTAACTTGCTATACTATGTGTGATTTAGAAACTTACACCTCGTTATTTGAATATGCTGACGTTTTACTACCAAAAGTTGAAGATATATCCGATAGTTTTATCAAAACAGCTTATTTAGGCAGAATAAAAGAGTGTTTGTCATTTGCTTACTTGGTTCAGGACAAACTTGATAATCTTAGATATACATGTCATGAGATTTTAGAACTAGAAGATCCTAATAGTTGTTTTAATCTTTTAAGAGCATCAGCACTCGTATATTTAGCGGAGTCGTTTACTTTTGAGTGCTATGATAGTGCATCTAAATATATAAAAGAGTCCCTGGAACAATTAGAGCCATATTACTTTGAACGTGAGAAACAAAGGCGACAAGAGATTCTTAATACATATGCATTTATTAAGCTAGTTAATAAAAAAGATTTGGATAAAATCAAAATATATCACCCTGCTGAGGAATCTTTCTTAGAGATCATTAAGGGGAATTACAAAAATGCAGTTACTATTCTTAATGATTTAGAAAAGAAAAATGGGTTTTTAACTCCAATGCAATATTGCTATTTGGGGATAGCGAAAAATGATATTACTTTAATTGAAAAGGCAATTGAGCTGTTTGAATGCGCTGGTAATAGGTTCTATTGCAAATTCCCTAAAAAAATGGTGGTAGAATTTAATAAAAATGGTATAATATATGAGGGTGGTGCTATATGAAGAAATTGTTATTTGTATTAACAAGTATAGTTCTTGCGGCAGGAATTATTTATACTGCTGCTGGTAGTAAAGAGCAACCAAACAATATAGTGAAAAAAGAATCAGAACAATTATTAGTTAGAATGGGAGATCCCGGTGGTGGAATCGGGTAACCTTTAAATAATTTGAATGCGATTGTCTCAATAGAGGCAATCGCATTCGTTGTTTTTAGGGATATTTCCTAAATATCGAATTCGAAATCCGTGAAATCATTGTGAATTATTCACAAACTATAATTGTTACCTGAATCTTAATTAATAAACTATATTTGGATAAAACAATTTACTATCGTCAAAATGTGAATTTAGTGTTAAAATGAGAACAAGTGTTCTGAAATTACGTTTAATTTTTTTGTATTTTTAAAATTACAAAAAAAAAATCCAAGTTATCTGATGTATTGATAACATAGGATTTTCCGAAGATTTATGATATGTAATTTGGTTAGATGTTACAATTTTTAAGAAAATATGGATTGACGATATTGTTCAATAGTTGTAATCTTGTTTGTGATAGATTGTTTGTAAGAACATCTAACAAGCGAACTACTAACAATTACATAGTACATGGGCAGAAAGCAATAAGAGTTGGCGCTCTTATTACTTTCGACCTTCTTAAAACAAACAAGGTGTTTTAGAAAGGCCGCCCACTTTGATGAAGCATAACTAGATGCAACATCAATAATATTATACTGTTTCGTGTGTTTATACAAGGGTATACTTGCGCGATTTTACTGGCAAATATTATTGATTTTATTCAGTTATTCTTCAAGAAGTGGTTCTTCGGATATGAGGAAAAAGGCGTAAACTAAAGTACATTAGTTTACGCCTTTTTTGTTTTTTTATCCGTAGACTGCATTGAAAATTTTATAATGCTCGCCTTGAAATTTGTTTTAAGAGTTATGTGATTCTTGGTTGAGTTGAAAAACTTGTTGTTAGATGTACAGCTGATCCTGAGAAAATCGGCTGTTAAATATAAAAATTAAAGATTGGAGAAGATGTTCATGCGTGCAAAAGAATTTAGCAAAAAAACACATAGTTTAAAAGTTGTACAAGAAATGGATACTGGTGCTTTAGTAAGAAAGGCACATTCAATTAGTACTTTTCAAGGACAAGAATATATCGTTTTAGATAATGGCAATCTGTATGATCCAATGCAAAAACGTGAAGTTCCGTTAGCAAGAATATTTAGGTACATCAAATGTGTAAGAAACAGCTATGGCGTTATAATCGCGAAGAAATCTAATACGAATGCTAAATTGATGGAAGTTAAATTTATCAAGAAATCAAAGCAAGTTAGCTAATAATACAATATTTGATCATTTAATTGTGCATGAAATTTAAATGCACCAGGGATCATCTAAAGTTTTGGAATCGACAAGAGTTGGTATTATGGGGATTTAATCCTATCAAATAATTATCTTCTCATTGTTATTTTAAGGTGATCCCGATTGTCCTTTGAAAATTACATATAGATGCTGGGGGAGTGCCATGACCACTGTTTGCCACTCCATTTCGTGAATAGGGAGAAGAAATACACGAATAAACCCTTAGGGTCATAAGTACCGCTTGTAATATAGCAACTAGTGGTGGTCTATCTTGTAGGGCATTAAGCTCTACAAATTACTTAAAGGTTTGCTGTACATTAGATCATAGTTAGATCATAGCGCCATGACGGATTATTCCTGAGCGATTGACTGTACAATCATACCTTTAGCGAGTGGACGAAACGAGACTAATCGTCACTTTTGTTAAATGAAGAATCTCCTTCTTGCATTTGCAAATGTATAAATATAGACCTTTAATTTTTAATCATTTTAGGATTGAAAAGAGTTTTATGTAGAATTAAGCTGATCAAATATTAAATTGTATAAGAGGTAGCTTGTGAAAAAAATTATACGAGCTGCATTTAAAGGGAGTAAGAAAAATGGGAAAGGAACACCGTGAAAGGTATGTAAAAAAAATTGCAGGTGTTATAACAGCAAAAAGGAAATATCCTACGGGATATTTAGTTGTAGGAGAATATGATTTAAGTTTAGAGTTTCAAAAAGAAATGGTAGATATGTTAGATCACGAAGAAGTAGTGACCTGCCATTTAAATTTTAATAAATATGATAGTGAAACTGATTGTATTGTAGCCTTGAAGAGAGCGAAGAAGCAATTAGGCGAAAGCAGAGGATCAGGAAAGATGTTGGTTTTAGTTATTACAGCATTTGATCGTCTTACTAAAAAGTATATGGATGCAGTAAAACAATTAATTGGCTGTAAGGATATTGGTATTAATCTATTGATTAGCGCAAATATACCATTGGTTCATATAGTTGGGTTAACTGAGTACATGATTACTTTCGATTCAGCAGCTAAAGTCTTATCGGAATTTTATCGCTATAATACACAACAGGTCATTTGTTCACTATATAACGAAACTTTAGCTCGAAATAGTAGTAGAGTTTGGAGGTGAGTGAGCTGAATGTTAACGCAAAAGCAAGGAAAATCCTGAAGAGTAAAAGTATTAGCGTTGGCTTATTTGACTTAGATGAACGTTATAGCTTAGGTAAAAAAGTTAATATTTTTTGTAATAGTATAAATGCAATTTATACATTTACAGTGATTAATATAACATTGGTTCGAAAAACACATTGGGTTGTACATTTAAAGTGAGATCCATTGTGCTATAGCGCCATGAAAATAAAGGGTCCCACATGTTGATATGATGATATAATAATATAGTTACTATCAATAGAATGGGGAGAAGAGACCATGTTTAAAAACATGAAATTATTATCGGTTTTATGTGTCTTTATAATCACAATACTTTCGGGTTGTAGTGATAATTCACTAGCATTTAAAAAGGGTGAAAAGTATAAAGAAAATGATGGATCAACATTCATAGAAGTAGTTGAAGAAAATGAATGGAAGATGCATCGTGGTAAAGATCGTCCTAACGAATATGCTTTGTACAAAGTAGAGGAAACGGAATTTAAAGCTGGAAAATATGCTGTTTTATCAATTTCACTAAAAGAGAAGTTTGGTAAAAGTGATCCTTTACGACTTGCCGATGGTGGAGAAAAGTATTTAGTTTCACCGACTGAAAATGGAATTTCTACTAAAAGGGTAGATTTATCATCAAATAACTATTGGGAGAATTTCCAAAAAGAATTTAAGGCAGCTGATGATAAAGAAGAGTTCCTAAAAAAAATATCTGAAGGTAAAACTCGTAAGTACGAAAAAACAAACTAAATTCCATACAATGAAGAGCAGAATCATTTAAATGATTCTGCTCTTTTTTATTGTCACAATCAAGTAGGGGAATGGGAGGTAAGGGGATATGTTTGGCCGAGATCAACTGTTATTTCCAGCTATGATAACTTTTATGGTTTTAATGATTTTGCTATTTGATGCATCGCTATCATTCATCATGATTCTTACAGGAAAGACAATGTAAGAATGGAAAACGTCAAAGCAGCTGTAAAAGATGCTTGTTTGTGGTTGTTGGTTTTGGTTTTAACAACTTTAACCTGGCTGGGAATTGAAAAAATGGTTATTACCATGCTATTAGACTGAATTTATTTTTTGTTTGCAAACTCTTTTTGCACAATTTGAATGGGGGAAAGTCATGAATATTGTTGCAATATTTCATTTTGTAAGTGGTTTAAGAAGATCGACTATTGTCAATGCGGAGAATATAGAGAAAGCGAGTATATTTATTAATAATAAGTTTTTTCAGGGTGTTGGACATGCAATATTTGAAGTAGAGATGCAAGAAAGTAGAGATGGATTTGAGGGTATTGATGGTAAAGTAGAAAAGTTTGAAGTGTTTCGTGATCAAGTAATGTTTATTGATTATCAAGTTAAATAATTTATGTAAAAAGAGCAGATTCTTGTGGCTGCTCTTTTTTATGTATCGAGATTAGCAATAAACAAAGCATATTAAGTATCTTCAGTATGTTTTGTTTGTAATTAATCGATTAATTACAAGCTGATTAGAAAGTGGAGGTGTTAGCATGGTAAGGTTTGGTCAAGTCGAAAAAGCTGTTGAAATTGTGAAGGAAGAAGTTCAGGAGCAAGAGAATGTAATCACAGCTGTTGTAGGTGGTATAGGAACAGGAAAAGATTTTTCTGTTATAATACCTAACATTCTGCTAGAGGAAGAAAAGAATTTAGTAGTAATAGATCCAATAGATCAAATATCAAATGTATATACATTTAAAGAAAAACAAGGATATCATATTCTAACGTATAATTTAGAAAAAGAAGATATTTTGAAGCAGCTAAATAATGATTTAATGGCAAAAAAAGAAGAAAAACTTTTAATTCATGTAATCTTCCCTAATGAATTTTTTGGAAATCAAGAAATGAATAGTCAACGTGTTATGGAATTCTTAATGGAAATAAAAGAAATGCAAGATATAAAGTGGGGACAAGAAAAATCATTACATCTTTTCCTTATGGAATATGAAGAATATGCATCTCCTAAGTTTCATACCATTTTTCAAACATGGTGTGGTTACAGAATTAGCACCACATTGAGTGTTCAGCATGTACTAAGATTAGATGATGTTATTCTAGATAATTGTCATTATGTACTTTATAAAAGAATACTTGATCCACAAACAGCTGAATGGATTGCAGAGAAGCTGAAATATCATCATGTAGAATTTCACTCAAAATTTTTAGTAAAAAACTTATTGTTTTTACCATTGACAGCAGGTATGTTAATGGATTTACCTCTTAATTTAGGAATCTTACAGAAAAACTATAGAGATAATCCTTATGGAAATAAGTCATGGACAAAACTTGTAGAAACTTACAATGCTGAGGATATTTTGGGCAGAGCGTTATATCCTAAAGTGTAAAAAAATCTAAAGATAAAGATGATAAAAGAGCAGCTCTTTAAGGGACTGCTCTTTTTTTAATAGTCAGTTGAGTATAAGAGTGGAGAATTGATGATCTAGAGAAATCAGGATTAAAAGTGAGTGTGAAAGTTGATGACGAAATCTTTATTTTACTTTTAACCTGGGGGAAATGGTTGGAGACGGGCAATGAAGAAAGTTAGAAAATGTACGAAGTGCCAGGGCAAAGGTTTCATATTCGGTAAAAATTACATAATAAAAGAGAGTTCATTTGGTTATGAAACGCAGGAGTTTGGTATTAAAGTAACCTGTACTAACTGTTATGGGAAAGGTGTGAAATAATTAATGCCTGCCTATGTATATATTATTCTAATAGTTTTACTTCTTACAGGTATAACGTATTTAGCGATAAATCCGAACAGGGTTTGGGGAAAACAGGAGTATATTATTTTAGTAAGTTTATTTCTAATATCTATTACAGTTGTTAAAAATCTTGGAAGTGATATTAATACAAGTATAGAAAAAAACAATAAACAGATTGAACATAATATCAAGACAATGGAAGAATTGTTAGTAAGTGAATTTAATATACCAGCTGAAAAAATTTATTTAGAGGAAAAGACAAAATATTACAAAGTAACAACTAATACAGGTATTTATAAGGTCACATTTAGGTATGATTCTCAAAAAAATATAATTGGTATTCAGAAAATAGATCCTATACTAACCGTAGCAAACGAGGGGGGAAATCATGAACAAGGAAGTCACAATAAAAATTAATGAAAAAGGTTGGGAAATGTTCGTTCAAGTTGGAGAGAACTTATATGAAGAGAAAGGTGTCATGCAGAAGTTTAATGATGCTTTAAACGTAAAAGGCGTGTTAGACGAAGATGCTGCATGGATGTCAGATCCTTTGTTTCAAGTACTTAGTGAAAACTTCTTTTGCTATCAGGTAGCAAATGCCTTAATAAAAAGCTAGTAAGAGGGTGAATGTTTTGAATGCAGCAGAAAATGAACGTAGGATAGGTCAACTGGAAGAAGAAATTTGTGGTATATGGATATCTTTATTTATAGGATGTATTATGTTTTTGGCATTACAGTGGGGAATAGAACCAATGATGAAAAATGTACTAGATAGGGAGGGTTTTCCAACTACTCTTGTTGATATTATTTTTAATTATATTATTGGTGCTGCTTTCTGGATAGGGTACATCATTGGAATTATAACTATTTTGAAGAAAAAGAAAGAAATTAGGAGATATAAAAAAGAAAAGAATTCTACTTCAAAAATTAATATACAAAAAGATGATATAAATCAGAATCCCGTTTATGTAATTGATCATAGCAAGGATAAAAAAAATCGATATGAAAAAGGGGATAGAGATATGATGAAGCGAGTATTTAACCAAAATAACAATGTTTCTACTAATTTGGGTAAACAGAACACTAATAAAACTAGAGGTAAAGGAAGTCCAATACGTTCATACAATGGATCTACTCATTCTTCTAATAGTACGGAAAGTAATGACATTAATAATATTGTTTTAGGTGTTGCATTAGGAAGTTCAATTTATTCATCAGGGGATGATAATAATTGTTCCCAACCGGATTCTTCATCGATGGGTGATAGCGGCCCAAGTTGTGATTAATGGTTTCTTGAGGATTAATAAAATAAGAGAATGTAAAAGAAAGAGCAGATCCTTAATTGGCTGCTCTTTTTTATTGGTAAAGATTAGCTATAAACAAAGCATATTAGGTAGTAATCAGTATGTTTTGTTTGTAATTAATCTCAAAAGGAAAGGTAATTTAAGAAATTAGGGAAGTGGGGATGGAGATATGAATAAGAAAAAAGCATTAATTAGTTTAGCGTACGCTATGGCGCTATATAGCTTAGTAGGTTGTTCGAATTCTACTAATACAGGTACTATGGCAGCGGAGAAAGAAAAGGCTGCTACAAGTGAAAATAAAGAAGTTACAAATACCGAAGAGAATTATGAATTAGGCGAAATTAAGATTACGAATAAAGAACGAAATAAGGAATCAAGAATTGAAGTTTTAGAAGCTCATATTGTTGATGATGGCGTAAGGGGAACTGATCCTCGAAATACAGCCTTACAAGAAGTAATCATTTTACATGATAAGGTACAAGATTGTAATTATCTATATACATATAGCTCCAGCAGTACGGGATCGGGTTCAGCGACAATGAAAAAACTAGAGTGCGGTAAGAAAGAGTAAGGTGATTCTATGAAGAAGCTAATAAAAATGATATTTAGTATAGAGTGTCTCATATTTGCACTGATGATATGGTTTTTCTTATGGTCTTATACATGGATGACTAATGAAGCAAAAGAGGATAAGGTAAAATCCCTACAAACTTATGAAAATATTAAAATAGCAGAAGAGTTAATTGCAAAGGAACTAAATAAGGATATTAAAAATATTAAGTTATTTGATAATAGACAAGGCAAAGAACTAAATAATCAAAAATGGGTAGAAGAGGACATGAATTGTAATGTCAAAACGGATGATGGAAAGTATAAAGTGTATTTTAATGTCAAAAAAATAATTGATAAAAAAACGAATACTGAAATGTATGCCCCTAAAAATATTGAAAAATTAGTAAGGGAGTAACTTAAAATGGTCAATATTATTATCATTTCAGGAATTGTTTTTCTAATATTAGTATGCCTAGTTCTTTATATCCATTGGCTTATAAATTAAAGGGAGAGAAGAAATATGAAAATAAAAGAAACAGATTGTAAATATACGTATTGGGAAGAATCAATAAAAATGTTTTATAAAAAGCAAGAATGGCAACGAAAAAGAGAGCAAGCAAATCAAGAAAAACGAGAAGGTAAGTAGCATGGATTCGCAAACAAAGAAGAACAAGAGATCAATAAGAGGGTTAATTAAAATAATAAGCATAAGTATACTAGTTGCTGGCTTTTTCGTTTATATAGGATTTGGTGTTAATGAATATGTGGATAAAGGCAATAAGATGTTTGCTATAAAGGAAGAACAAACTCAAAAAAACATAAAGATAGCAGAAAAGATGATTGAAAAAGAATTAAATATTAGTAGTAAATATTTCAAAATGTTTGGTATACAAAAATATGTACTTGGACAAGTAGAAGTAGAGTTACACGCTGATACGGAGGATTTTTGGATAGAAAAGGATTTAACTTGTAAAGTGCAAGTTAATGGTGAGAATTATAGTCTTATTTTTGAAACCCAAGAAGTAGAGAGTGAAAATGAAGAACTAGAAATGTATGAACCAGTAAAAATTAACAAGATCGTAAAGGAGCATTCATAACATGTCAGCTGATAACAAAAGATTTGGTGTATATGTACAAGGAGTACTTATAGACAGTTATGATAATATTATGAATGCTTATGAAATAGCAGGATTTTCAACAAAGGCTACAAACATACCGCATGAAGTTCGAATTATATCTGAAAATAAAGTAATAGATCTATTAAGACAAATTAGAGAAAAAAGAGTGATTATTAAACCTATAGAACTGCCTCCTCAGGCTGTTAGATTGGATGAATATCTTGAAGAGATTTGTGACTTAATTCACTGTAATGATGAGGAAGGAAAATACTCACTTCAAGTTTTTACTGATAGAGAAAAGGGCAGGGATGGTGAGTGTTTTGTAGGTATATCTTATGGTATAAAGTTGGTGAAAGATGAAGAAGTAAAATGGAAGCAAATTATCATTCGAGGGCATGATTCAGCGTTAGCTAGTGACTTAGCAAATTTTCATCGTGCCATGCTCTTACAAGTATGTAATGCCATAGCGTTATATTTTCAGCAGGGTATTTATAAGTGGAAGGATATTAAATGTAAAATTTTATATGATTTTAAGGTCTTTAATAATGAAGCTTTTAAATATGATTCATCAGATTCTTTTGTAAAGCATCGTGTCTTTGATAAAGAATATAAAGATAAAATAGAAAATACACTTAGTGGATGGAGATAGGTAAGGGGGTTAATAATGTCAATTTGCAATGAAGGAATTCATGAGGATTATACTTATGGATTCCTTTTTTATTCTGAAAATAAAAGAATTGTTTTAGATGATGGAGATCAAGAGTACCCAATCGATGCAGCTGAAGTACTCCTGGAAAAAGAATATGTGTTTATAGAAGAATTAATGAAGCTTGATCCATTAAAAATACCAGGGTTGAGAGCAAGGATTAAATTACAAGTGAATTAAATAGAAATCAAAAGTCTATCAAAATATATGGTAGGCTTTTTAGTTTTATTTAATAAGGAGTGGTTAAGAGTGCTGAACAAAGTAACTATTGAGTTTGGAGAAGGAACAAAAGCCTGGAAGGATATGCAGGATGTAATGATTGTTTTAAAAGAAAAAGGATATTCTGTTGAACCCTATGAGGGAATTGGCACTGTAAAACTAACTAAGGAGATTGTTGATGAAATGTCTGAGGAAGATAGAGGTGCAGAGTCATTAGCAGCGGTATACCATTCTAAGTAAATTGTCATAGCGCTATGATTCGACTGAAAGGAGGATTCTATGGAAGAGAAAGCAAGAAGTCCAACCAATCCCCTTCTCTCAACTGAGGATAGATCCTCATGGTTGTAAAGGGAGGAGGAATACGATTGTGGTTTAGAAGGTCATTTAGTTTACTATTTGTTGTTATGCTTCTGTTTGGAAGCTTGGCCGACTTTGTAACAATTGGACATGCAGAAAGTACTTCGGACCAGAAACAGGATCAAGAGAAAAAAACGGACGATGTGACTGTGCTGCAAGAAAAATCGGATCTGAAGAGTACAGGAACTAATCCAAACGAGGTAGTTGTGGCAAATGGTAAAAAAGGTAGTGAGTTGTTTGATTTTGAAGCCTTTATTAAGCCTTCAGACATTGTAGATGGAACAGCACCTTTTGATTCGAATGATGAAGCAGGTAATGATTCCAGCCCTAATAATGGCATTGTAAGGACGTTTGATACAGTAACATATCCGCTGAAGGTGACAATTAATCCTAAGAAGAATGAAACGCTAAAAAATATTAAGATGAAAATCACCGGTACATTAGAAAATGGAATTACAAACAAACGTGTAAATGCAAAATTTGCTGTTGGCGGAAAAGAGGATTTAGAAAAGGGTATCGTATCTTTTGATATGGAATACACGTTAAAAGAAACAGGTAACTCCTTAATGATCCCTGTTACAGTGGAAATACAAGGGGCAGAGCATGGACTAAAATTAAAACCTAACATAAAAATCCAGGTTATAAGTGTAGATGGGAAAGATATTACAAATGAAAATGTATCGCAATCATTTGATGGTATTAGTCCCGTTACTACTTCAGGAAAGGTTAATGTAAAGGCTCGCTTTACTGCTTCTTATGGTGGAATGCCTAGATTGGATTATAAGGTTTATGATCCCAATGCAAAAGAGGATGATCGTACAATCATATATCCAGTCGCTTTAGATTTATTTGTTAATAATTTACCTAACCGAACTGATTTACGAGGGGCTACATTCCCTGCTGGAAAGATTAATTATCACTTTAATTTTTCAGGAAAAGTCGATTGGGATTATAAATCGTTAGGTGCAGAAACATTGAATTTTGAGGGTCGGGATAAACCGATAAAGATTTTTAACTATCAGGCTATTGATAAAATAGTAGATAAAGTGCCACAAGAAGGTACGGAAAGTTTTGAAATTGGGATGAAGGGCTATAAAGATCCTCGTGCTGAGACAGCAAACAGTCCTAAATCATATATTCCAAAAGATAAATGGAATGCTAGTGATATTGATAAATACACGATTGACAGTGTATGGGATAGTGGAAAAGTACGTTTGAATAAACCAGAAATTACAAAGGATCGTGTAGGTTATACGGGGAGTATAGAAGACTATGTAATTGGTTCAACCTTCCCAACGATGATGTCAAGGCCAGGTTATTCAGTAATTCCTACCTTCGGAAAGAATGAAAAAGCATTTTCAAGCACACGTTTCTTAATACATTCAACAAATGAATATTATCCTGTACTGGGTAAAAATAATAAGGATAATCTACCGAATAATGTGTATTATTACTTAGAATTTGTTATTGATTCTTATGAGGATGGCAAGGGGAATACAATTCCTTATAACACTGTTGGAAGATACACACTTACCGAAAGGAATAACCCTAAAGGTGCATATTCCATACAAACTACATTCCATACAACAGATCATAAGGAGTTAGGTACCCCAAATGTAGGCTATAGCGCTGTATCTAAAGGAGATCCAACAGTTATAGTAGGACAAAATGTAAAAGTCGTAAGTCATTTGAATGTTCGTGCTGTTACAGAAGGTGGTACAACGATGATTTATAAGTGGAATACAGATTCGTTTTATCTATCGAAAAATGGTGCGGAAACAGCTAAGAAGAACATGTTAAACGAAGGGTATCCCAATACTTCTGCGGGAAGAGTGACAAATAGTGATAAACAAAAAATCTATTTTGGAATATCTAAAAAAGGGGATAATTCCTTTGAAACACTAACCCAAAACAAAGATGAGGATTATGATTGGTATAGCGCATATGATGAGGCAAGGAAAAATGGTGAGGTAGCTGCTATCAAAAATGATATCAATGCATCTATGGGAGATGGTGAGGTTGTAGCATGGAATATTCCTTTAGAGGTAAAAACAAAGAAAATAGGTAGTGTTAATGAAAAAGGAACGCCAAACATAACGGTTACGGATTCAATAGTTTATCCTTCAGCTGATAGAAAAGTAGGTTATCGAGTACGTGGTGAAGGGAAATATAATAACTTTACTGAGTATGATGAAAAGGGAAATATAACAAAACTGCAATCTCCTGTAGGAAGTACTGTGAATTTTGAAACGCTAGGCATTATGAATGGTGAGACAAGTAGTGATGTGAAAACAAATAAAAATACTTATTACAGTTCAGATAATGTTAGTGTCACCGTTGATAATTTAGTAAAGTTACCTGATGCAATGGATTATAATTCATTAGATGAAAAAGTAGAAATGAGAGTAAAAATACCAAAGGGCCTTGATTACGTGGTTGGTTCTGCTAAATATGGTGATCAGTACGTTGAGCCGAAAATTGAGCAACAAAATGATGGAAGTAATCATTTGATTTGGCAAGACACATTGACTCGTGGTAATAAAACGCTCAAAAAAATTAACTTTGAGACAAGAATTAATCCTGTATTGCTTCCGCAAGGAAATCAGGTAGGTTTGGAAATTAAGAATGTTCTTAGTAGTGCGATGGATACAAGAGCAGAAAAATTTAGAACAAGTTCTAAAAATATTTCAGTTGTAAAAATTGGTATGGTCGGTGTGAGTGAAACACTTGAGAAAGTGACAGGGAAAAAGAACAGTGATTATGTGGTCGGTGTTCAACCGTATACAACAATCAAAGATGAGTCACATATTAAGGCACTTACATATGTTCCAAGAAATAAGGATCATAATGGATCTGCTTTTAATGGTGTCACTTTCTTGAGACAAATAACACTAGAAAATGCTAATAATAAGAACGTTGAAATATGGCTTAATAACAGCTTTGTTGAATCGAATAATCCAAACAAAATTGATTTAAAGTCAAATGGTTGGTATAGGTATACAGGAGAGCAGGATCTATCAAAAGTGGTCTCTATTTTCCTGTATATAAATGATTCATTAAGTAGCAGTGATATTGTAAAAATGAATCTTGTTTACGGCACACATAAAAATGAATTTGGAGATTTTTACGTAAGTAAAACAGTGGTAAATACCTCTGTTGATTACAAATTATCTCCTGTTTCTAACCAGGTGAAATATACAATTGTGGCAGATGCAAATTTAGGTCTTAGAAAAATAAGAATCAATACTGCACCTGCTGATATTGGTTTGCCAGTAATTGTACGTTTAGACAAGGATATCATTTATGAGGACTCTAATAAGAGTAATGTTGCTGTTAACTTATATGATAAGGCTGACAACAAGCTGGTTGACAGTAAAGTATATACAATTCAGGAATTACCGGAGGAAATAAAATTCAAGGTAGATCCTAAATTTTTAAAGAAAAATAATAAGAGAAACTACGAGGTTAGATTTGAAAAAGTCAATAAAGAATCTATATTTATCGTAGATGGGAAAGGCAAAGTAGATACAGATGGTTATACTTCTTCTGAAGAAACTGTAAAGGCAAATGCTAAAACATCTGCTGAGTTAAAGTATAAAGGCGTTATAATGACGGAGCGTGAAGTCGGAAGAGAGATGGAAATCTTTTATGAAACACTTACAATTCCGTTAAAGCAGCTGCCTAAACAAAAAACTGGCTATGGTTTTGAGTTGAAACCATCAGTTAGTTATACAAATGAATTAGCAGTCCCTTATGATGTTAAGGCAAATGCTTTAGTAGATAAGAGATTGATTGATTCTCATTTGAATTATGAGAAAAAAGGAGATCAAATAGTTGTTCCGTTAGAAGAAGCTGAGAAAACAGGCAGCACGGACAAAAAGAACACTGATTATCTTTTTGAATTGCCACATATTAATGTGGAACAAAAAACGGGTAATTTATTTACAGATCAGCAAGTAAAAGATCATGATCCACGTATTAAGAATGCAATAAAAGATGGAAAAAGAAAGTTATATGTTCCGATTTGGGCAGACCTGGGAGAATACAATGTTTTAATAGCATCAGGAATCCCAATAGGTACTAATAAGGTTAACTTTGAGGTAACACAACCATTAAGTCTATATGCATATATGTACGGGACAATTGGCTCTCAAACACTGAAAGATGATGAATTACTGTTAGAACCTGTTGATCCAAAAAATCCTTTCTCAAATGGCAAACCGCCTTCAGGTTGGTCAGATGAAGATGTTGCTTGGTTAAAGCAATAGGAAAGGAGTTGAAAAACGTGTGAATGTCCTAACCTATAACTCGGCCAAGAAACAAATTATCTTTATGGCACTATACTTTGTAATTACAGGAATTGTAATACGCTTAATTGGATATTCGTTGCAAGGAAGCCTTTCTGCTTTTGCTCAATCAGGTATTGGAGATTTACTTTCAGGTAATTTATCAGTAGGTAATTTATCATTAGGTGATTTGTTCCACTTTGATTTTAGCTTTGATACAAGTCAATTCGATGGATTTAGCCTTAATATGTGGATTGGCTTTGTAAAAGACAAAATTCATAGTTTTATGGATGATTTAATGCCCACTACATTAGGTGCAATTAATATGCTGATGTTGAGCAAATACCTAACTGTAGAGCGTGCTATTAAATTAGGAATTAGATTGTATTAAAAAAATAAGTGGGTAAGAAAAGAGACGTGATTCTTAATTACGTCTCTTTTTTATATAAAAAAACAAAAATTGAGAGGATGTTGTAAAAATGTTAGATCAAAATACGGATCGTAGCTGGTGGATGATTGGAGCAGTAATCTTAGGTGCAGCAATGGTAGGGATTACAGTGGTTGCTTTCCCTGAATTGGGAAACTCGGTAATTGATGTCTTTAAACAAAAACTTGCTTCAGTAAAATAACTCTTTAATTAGTGGATGTAAACTATTATCCAACAAATTAGGGAGAGAAAACTCTCCCTTTATTTGATTGGAAAGGAGTGAAAATAGTGAAAGAACATCCTTTCATCCTAATGATAATAGTCTTTGGACTTTTCTTAGTGTCTATAGGTGGTTACTACTATAGAGAGAATTTTGCTACGGATTCGGTAGTGCAAGGGATTACAGAGACAGTCCGAGCAAGTGCCATATCTAATATGGATAATAGTTCGCGTATTCAAAGCGGAGAGCTATACCTTTCGAAAAGTGATTTTGAAAAAGATTTCAAAAAACGAATTGAGTCCAATAAACTTGTAAAAATCAGCGGTAAGGCGAAATATGAGTTTAAATATTTAGATAAAAAAAATGGATCTATTAAGGCGATTAGGACAATTATTCAAGATGGTGAAAATACGTATCAAGCGACTTACAAGGTAAGTATCGCGGCATCTTAAAAGAAAGGAGAATGTCATGTTAGGAACATTTAAGAATGTAGTAGTAAAAAATAATAAAAATAATATTGATTTTAATTCGAAGATTTTCCAACAATCGGTAGAAACTATACGGAATGATTTGAAAAACAGTAAGGCTGAATTAGTTATTGATGCTATGTTAAAAGAAGAAGCAAGACGAGAAATCAAAAATCTTATCAAAAATAATTATGCAGCTCATTTTATGGATTGTGATGAAAATAGGTTGGATGAAGTTTACGAGTACGTTGTATCTGAGATTGTAGGTACTGGTGTTGTCGAAAGATTAATTAAAGAACGACCAGATATTACTGATATATCATATAACGGTAGCCATTTAATTGTAGAATCCAGTGATTATAAAGATATTTATAAAGAATCGGATCAGCAAATTACTGAGAAATATATAACACGAGTAATTCAGAAATTTGCTCATGCAGCAGGGAAAGAGTTTGCACCTAAAACCCCAATCTTTGATGGTGTATATGATTCAGTACGAATTAATGCAGTTCATAACCAAAATACAATAGGGAATTCTACAATGTCATTAAGAATTGTTCGCCCGAAATTGGTATTACATGAAGGGAACTTTGAAACATTTGCCCCTACGTTTATGCTTGAGTTCTTTAGAATTCTCATGGAAACTCGAAATAATATTGTGATTTCAGGAGAAACAGGGACAGGTAAGACTGAGTTTTTAAAGCTTTTGTTCTCGTTTATTCGGTTTGAACATAAGGCAATCATAATTGAAGATGTTCCTGAAACGCATGTAAAAAAACTATTTCCTGATAAAGATGTATATAGCTGGTTAACCGGAAATGGAGTTACTGTTACAGATCTTATAGAAGCTGCATTACGAAATAATCCGCGCTGGATTATGATTTCAGAATTACGTGGGATGGAAGCATATGAGATGATTCAAGCAGTATTTTCGGGACATCATGTTGTTACTTCTTTGCACTCTGTAGATGCTGAAACTTCTCCAAAACGACTTGTTAATATGTCGAAAATGGGATACCAATTTGATGAAAAATCTTTTGAAGAGGATATTTTGCGATATTTTAATTTTGGTTGTCATATTAAGAGATTGGTAGTAAAAACAACTAAACAAGGAAATGTAAAGATTAATAGGGTTATTCGTTATCTAGCAAAGGTAGTGGAATATTCGCCAGAGGGTAGCAGAATGGTATTTGAACAAAAATATCAAAATGGTAAATTTACTTATTCAACAGGAAGTCTATCTGACCAATTTTATGAAAAGTTAGCAGAAAATGATATAACTTACAAACTTCCTGATTTTAAGGATGTAGTGGCTGTTAAACAGGGGTTAATCATTAGTAGATAAATAATAGAAAACTTTGGGGAAGGAGGTATAAAGTTTGAAGATCTCTACTTTTAATGCAAAAACAAAGAAAAAGAGATTTGTAAATGCAGAAGAAGTAAATGCGTTTAAAGTAGCATATGGGAAGCCTTTAAATAAAAAAGATTATCTTAGATATGCTGCTGTTCCGGGCTTAGTTACGGGGGTATTTTCTTTTCTCTTATTATATATATGGTGGCTTTCACTGGTTTTAGGAGTGTTGGGATCTGTATATGGATTGAAAGTGTTAATGCCCAATATTGTTAAAAGGGCATATGAACGTGATTCTTATAAGGAAAGAAATAAATTTGTCAATAATATGACCTCTCTTTTGTCGAATGAGAATAAAACATTATTTACCGCTTTGGATCAAGCAAGCGAACGCGCAGAAGGCGAACTGAGAGGCGATTTGAAAATATTAATGGCAAATATTTTGGGGGCGGATCAAACACAAGTAATTCAAGCTTTTAAAAAGCTATCGAGTAAATATCGTGAAGATATTACGTTTGATCAGTATTTAGAACAACTTGAAACGTGTGTTTTAGAGGGAAGAACAAACCTGGAAACATTAAAAGATATTAAAACTCATCATAATGAAACGAAAGAAAAAAAGGATGAATATGAACGTAAAAAGGAAGGGCATTTGAAAGATATGAAAATGCTATGTGGCGTTATAGTCGTATTCGTCCTGGCTATTACATTTTCATTTGGTTTTAAAACGTATATAACAGCATTTGCAAGACATCCCATCGGCTGGATTGCAAGTGGTATTTACATGAGTTTAATGTTTTTCTTCTTTAAATCCTTTACTACATACCTTTTTGATGACTCAATAATGGAGGTAAAAGCATGAAGGTAGTAACAGCAAAAAGTAGTAAAAAAAATCGTTACAATAGATTGCTGGCGGAAGAAGATTTATATAGTATGTTGGAAGAGATGGGAAACACAAAACAAATGATAGATAAATTTCAAAAGAAACGATTCATACAATCATTTGTTATGGGGGTATTCGGATTGCTACTAGGTCTATTTTTCTCAAGTTGGTGTTATCTAGTAGCACTTGGATTACCGTTTTTTTTATATCGTTCCAAGTATACACATGTTACTAAAATGTATAGTGCCTTTAAATTTGAAAGGCATTTAAATTTTTCTAAGTTCACTAGATTATTAATACCGTACTTAAAAGAATCAGATGGATCAATAAGTTTATATCAAGTTTTTCGAAAGATACTTAATCGAATGGAAAATCCAGTGGATAAAAATTCGTTGGCCAAGTTAATGTCTGAAATGACAGATAAGCCGAATGATATTCAGCCTTTCACTGATTACGCTATGCGTTCAAGTGGAAGTGATATGTCAATTAATATTATGCAAACTATTTATGATTTTCAACAAAATTCAAGTGATACGAATGTTATTAATGAGTTAGGACAAATGACAAGCGCTGAGTTACAACGAGCAATTGATGAAATAATTGCTTTTAAGTTAAAGCGATTTAATTTCTTCCCTACGAAAATGGTAATGAGTTCATTTATATTAGTAGTGGGGTTTGCAGCAGCGGTATTGGTACATCACCTATCATCTATTAATCTCTCGTAAATAATAAGGGAGGGTGAAATATGCTAGATGGTGCAATTATGACAATTACAAAATGGTTTATAGGGTTAATGTTGATCATGTTAATGGTAGCAGTAACCCTTTTTTGTATTCAGTTGAGTGATGTTAATTCGTATAAACAACAAGTTAATTATCAAATTGAAAGACATGGTGGATTAACAAAAGAATCTGTTCAGAATTTAAAAGATTATAGTGATAAGCAATATAAAGGTGCTTTTACTGTGAAAAGTGATCAATTAAATGAAAAAGTAAAATTTGGTGATGTTGTTGATTATCAAATAGTAGCAAACTTGAAAATTATTCTTTTTAATTTACCTGATGTAAAGATGGAATTTAGTGGATCTGCAATCTCGCAAGTGCGCTAGAGAGAAGGTGTTTGAGAAATGCTTGAAAACAATGTATTTCGCTTAATGATTTTTATGGGTGGAATAATTGTACTCATTGCGATCATTACGATTTGTTCAGACGGAATTCCTGATGTGGAAGAGGTATTTCAGCACTTTATCTCTCAAAAAAACACAAAGTATTAAGTAAAGGAGTCAATTAGATATGGCTAGGAAAGTTGGTAAAAATGAAAAAACGCCATTGCAGAATGCAGCAGCGGTGCTTTTAAAGAAGCAAGGAACGACATATGAGGAATGGTCTCAAAAGATTGTAAGTGACAATTGCTTGTCTCTACTTCAAGGGGGGAATCCTGAGTGGAGAAATAAAATGTTAGAAGGAGCTGCGATGGATCTCATCGCAGCTTCTGTTGTTGAAGAAGAAAAAAAGAACAAAACACAAGGTCAATCGGATGTACAACCGAAACCTAATCATTTAACTCAAAATAATCAATCACATAAATAAGAAAGTGGGAATTTAAAATGGATCTATTCAATATTTTTGCTATCAAATTATTAACTTACAATGATTTCTTTGATTCTGTAAGTAATGCATTAACAACTTGGTCTGGAAAGTTACAAGGACTTGGTATAGTAGTTATTGTTTTCTGTGTATGTATTATTGCTTTCATGTTCATGTTCGGTGAAGGGCCAAGCCGTACAGCGAAAAAATGGTTGCTGTATGTTATTGTTGGAGGCGTTCTTTTATGGGGAGCAGGAGCTTTTGCAAGTACAGTTCAAGGCGTTACATCTGGTTTCTAAGAAAAACACTGGAAGAGAAGCTTATTATTTTGTAGGCTTCTCTTTTGTTTAAAAACATCCTATACATGAAATGAGGCTAAGAGAATGTATATTGTAGAATTTTTGCAAAAAGATCAATCTAAAACATTTAAGAAGTTTTTAAGGAAAAATAAGGCTGGGAATGGGAAACAGCTGGGATTAAGGATGGCTGAAGAATTAATTCAAAGGTATATTGAGCAAAATCAACAAAATGATAAAGTAGCACTTCTACTTCAGGATATTGAAAACGAGAAAGCTTATGAATTTGAATTACCTGTAGAAGTCAGTGAGAAATTTTCACTTTTAACTGCTATTTCAAATGACCTCGAAAAAGGAGTAGAGTTTCATTTAGGAATGGAAATTAAACAAGGTATATATACAAGTTATCAATCTGAAGAAAAGCAAGTTGAAATAGAACAAGAAGTAGAAAATCCTAAGAAGAAAAAAGGTGGCTTTTTAGCGAAATTCTTTGGCAAAAAGGAAGAGGAAGTAGAGAAGAATAATACTTCCAATGAAATGTTAAATGATGGTGGAATGCAAAAAGAGTTTGCAAAGGAAGATGAAGATCCTTTTACAGTAATGTCTGTACATGAAATGCAAGGTCAGGGAGCAAACGTTTTTGAAGAATCAGACATTCAAGGGTTACAAGAGCAGGCCGCAGCTTTATCTGAAGAAAATGAGAAAGATCTTTTTGCTATTGAGGATGAATTAAATGAACAACTGCCTACAGGAGTGAATTTAGAAAAGGAAAATGAAGATCTAGCATTTGCAGTAATTGAAAATGATCCAGTTCAAAGCTTGGAAGAAGAATTGCTATATGCTGATTTGGAAAAGAAAGAGCCAACTGAAGAATCCATTGTTGAAGTTCAAACAAAAGATGTAGAGTTTCCTGAATATAGTCAATTTGTGGATTTGAGAGAAGTTGAAGAAAAACAAAAACGGTATGATTCTAGATTCACTGTAAAACATCTATTAGGATTGCTAGGCATTAGTGAAGAAACTGCAGAAACAGATTTAGAAAAGAAAAAATTACATTATGTAAAAAATGTTTTAAGTGGAAAAGAATTTTTGCTCATCCAGGATAGATATTATCAAGATATTAATAACCTGCAAGATGAAATTCGTTTAACTCTTGAAAATATTCATAAAGAAGTTATGATGCGTGATTATCAAAAAGAAGCAGAGGAAAGGCTACAAGAAATCTTTGAAAATAATTTCCAACGAATGGTAGCAGAGTTGGATGGATTTGAAAATAAAGAAAATCAAGAAATGCAGCAAAAAATTAATGCATATCGTGACAAACAACAATTAGAATTAGAGTCATTTAAGTTGCAACAAGAAGCGGAGTTAACAGCATATTCTTCTGAATTAGAAGAGCGCAAAAATACATTAATAAGTGCTCGTGAAGAAGAGTTAAAGAAAGAGAATGATATTGTACAGAAAAAGACAATTGTAGAGAAAGTTTATGAGTTGAAGGTAGAAGGTAAAAACGATTTAATCGATAAAAAGAGCATGTATCTATCTGAGTATATTGATGCTGTAGAAGATATTATGAATGCAGCCTATGAACAGCAAGAGGGAGAATTTGTACGTTTAGATGAAAAAATCAAGCAGCTAATTCCTGTTTGGAAAGAAGAAATACAAGCAGAATATGATAAAGAGATAAAAGAGCGCCAATTAAAATTAGAAGAGGATAAGAATAATAGAGAAAGAGAAGAACTAGCTTTACGAAATCGAGAACAACAAGCTCAAGAAACGAAGAATAATGAAAAAATACGTGAGTTACAGAATCTTGTAGAAGAATTAAATGATAAATTAATTAAATCATATGCTGGTAAAGGTCAATTACCACCACAATCAATGTATATGTATCAACCTGTACAGCCTGTACCACAGCCAGTATATATGTATCAACAACAGCCAATACCACAACCTGCACAACAGCCAGTTCAGCCACAACCAACACAGCAACCTGTAATGCAACAACCTGTATACCAACCACAATCGGAAGTTACTCCTAAGAAACGTGGGAAACTTTTTGATCAATTATTTGGTTCTAAATAGTATGCAGAGAGGTTAGGAGGATATGCGAGTGGGAATTGGAAAACTCTCATTGAAAAAGAAGAAGTATCTTCATCACAACTATAAAATTGATGGAGAAGATCTACCTAATGAAAAAAATACGATAAATAAGAAAGCACTCGCAATTTCTTCAGCTGCGGTGCTTTTTCCATTGAGTGGGTTGAATTTTATAGCAGGTACGTACCAGTCAATCATAAATGATCTATCAAAGACAATTGAAAAACCAACTATTTTTGATGTGTTTGGTACAGATTGGGAGAAAAGTGTATCAATTAAAAATGCATTTTTACCTGTGTTACCTACAAATGTATACTTGGTTAGCTTATTGGCTTCAACGCTGGTAGGTTTTTTGGTGTATTCAAAAATTAATTATCGAAGTGATGAAAATGTAGCCTATGGTCAAAAAGGAGACAGTCGCTTTACTACAATAGAAGAAATAATAGAGCAATATCGAGAAATTCCTGAGAAAACAGAAGTGTTTGAGGGATATGGTGGTGTACCTGTTTCACATTATAAAGACAAATATTATATCGATACAGATACCGTAAACACCGCTATTCTAGGCGTTTCACGCTCCGGTAAGGGTGAAATGATAGTAGTCGTAATGATTGATAATTTGAGTAGAGCAAAAAATCAATCGAGTATGGTAATAAATGATCCAAAAGGCGAGCTGTATAGTGCATCCAAAGAAACATTAGAAAAACGTGGTTATGATGTCCAGGTTTTAAATATTTTAGATCCCTTACAAGGTATGTCTTATAACCCGTTACAGCTCGTCATTGATGCTTGGGTTAATGGAGATGATCAAGAAGCTGCAAAACGTGCCAACACATTAACTTTCTCGTTATATAACGATCCTAACGCTGGCGACAATGCATTCTTTAATACATCTGCCCAAAACGCTATTAACGGTATTATCCTAGCGATTGTTGACTACTGTGTAAAGAATAATTGCATTGAAAAAGTTACGATGCACAATGTATCCCAAATGCTAAATGAATTAGGAACATTTTATTACAAAGAGAATCCCGATGATTTTATTGAAAAGAATGCTTTAGATGAATACTTTAAGAGCTTACCACAAGGAAATGTAGCAAAGATGCAATATGGATCAACTAGTTTTGCGGGAGAAAAGGCTAAAGGTTCAATTTTGGCCACTGCAAACCAGGGGCTGCAAACATTTGCAGATAAAATGTTTGCAAAAATGACATCAAAATCTAGTTTGGATCTAAAGCAAGTAGGTTTCCCTAAAAATTTATTCTTCCAGTTAGATGAACGTTTTCTAAATAAACGTGTTACAGTATCATTTCATAAAAATGATGAGAAAAAGACAGAAATAGGCAGCTACAAAATTAAGGTTAAAGCTTTAGGCATGTGCAACATGAATTTTGATGAAACATTAGAAGATGGAGATCTGTTATTAATTCGTTATCAGGATGAGGAAGATCCAAATAAGAAATATCGATTGTTGTATAGATTGAAATTTGAAAAATTATTGGATGAAAAGGGAAGAGTCGTTTATCAGAAAAAAGAAGGATTTGAGGACAAGCCTGAATATAAGAGACAAGTGATACTAGATATGATGGCCAATACATTCCCTCTCAAACCTAAAACGAAATTATCGTATTCTGACAAGCCAACAGCTGTTTTTATGATTGTTCCTGATTATGATAAATCAAACCATGCTTTAGCAAGTATCTTTGTTAAGCAGCTGTATACAGAGTTATCCATGAATTGCAATGATACGAAAGGTAAAAAATGCTATAGACGTGTTCATTTCTTGCTAGATGAGTTCGGAAATATGCCACCTATCGATGATATGGGTGGAGTATTAACAGTTTGTGCTGGGCGTAATATGTTGTTTAATTTAGTGCTTCAATCTTACTCGCAAATTGAAAAATTATATGACAAGGAAGCAACAGAAATTAAAGATAACTGTCAAAACCATATTTATATTATGTCTACCAACAAAGATACAATTGAGGAAATATCGCTTCGTGCAGGCCATAAAACGCCTATTGGTAAATCGTCTAATGAAAGTCATATGGAAGCAGATAATAAATTAACTAAAAATGCTGATCAGCAGCGAATTATTACACCAGAACGTTTATCTCAATTTATAGAAGGAGAAACGTTAGTACTTCGTGCACTTCATAGACAAGATATTAATCGTAAGAAGGTAAGAGCATACCCGATTTTCAACACCAAAGAAACTAGTATGCCTTATCGTTGGCAGTTCTTAGGGAAGGACTTTGATACCTCCAGGGATTTGAATGAAATTGATATACCTTCTCTACATACTGGATTAGATCTAACAGATCTGTATTTGGATTTCTTAGACTTTATATTAAATAAAACTGCGAAAAAAGAGTACATGAAAAAGCAGCAAGCTAATCCTGTAGTTAAAGAACAACTCACTATTGATGATGTTGTTAAATCATTAATAGGACTTGTAAAAGAAAAACGAAATTTAAATGATACAGAAGATATTCGCAAAAGATTGATACAAATGCTATTAAATTATGCGAAAGATAATATTGTACCTAAAACAGAAGAAATTGCATTTTTAATAGAGCATTCTTCAGATCATGCAATTACAAGTTATCTCGAAGAACTATTGAAGATATTGACAGAACAATAGAGTCAAAATAAAAAAGAAAGGTAGAACAGTTATGGCTGCTACGAAAATAAAAGAATGGATTTTACAGTGTAAGAGAGTAGTAATTACTGGGGTGCTTACAGTTACTACGTTGTTATTAAGCCTTATATTTGCTCCTTCCGCTTTCGCTGGATGGTGGACCGACATAGTATTTACAGTAAAAGATATTGATAAAGCAGAAGTGATTGCATTCCTGAAGAATGACTGGATAGAGTATTCAAATATATTTGGTTCTTTTCTTCAAGCGTGTGAAGGAGGGATAATCCGAACACTGTTTAGGATAGCATCCTCTTTAGAGGGATTAATTCCTGAAACATTCTCTTTCTTTGATATATTGAAGGATGCAGGTCTGAATGATTTTGCATCATCCCTAATGAAAGGGCTATTCTACGCTTTGTTCGTGTTGGTGATAGTTTGGTTAGGATTTAGAACTATTATTCAACACAAGCCACCACGATTTAAATCGGTGGGGGTTAACATTATTATAATGATTGGGTTATTAGGTGGATTAAATGAATTTATGGCAGATTTACAAAAAATGTCCACTGATTTTTATGAAGAGGTAACTGAAGGAGATAAAGATGATGGGGGATTAGCATGGAATTTAGTAAAGCATAATACAGCTGATTTGGTTTATCTAAGTACGGTTGGTTTTGATGCTATAAAAACTGAGGATACAAAGGCCGTTTCTGATGGACAGATAAGCAAGAATAATCTAAATGAAGAGATGTACTTAAAAGCAGATTTAGGCGATTTGATAAGTTACGAAGTTGTAAAAAAATTAAAGGATAATGATAATGTAGCAAAAGAAACACAATTTTTAGCTTACAAGGTTACAAATAACGGAGCTGAAGAAGATCTTGAATCAATTGAGGAAAGTTTTTTCAATCCTTTTAGTGATACTTTTCCATCAGGATATAATCGTTATCCGATGAAATTTGGCGTTTTGTTTTGGGGATTATCAGCTTTAGTAGTAGCTTATTTGTTTACCTTATTTGTATTTATTATGACAATATTTGAGATTGCAATGAAGAAAATTATTGCCCCATTAGTATTCGTAACGGATATAGAGACAGGTGAAAAAACAAAAATGGTTATACAGGATATCCTGAGAGGATTCCTGTTATTTGCGTTTACCGGAATAAGTTTACGTTTCTATGTCATTGTGGTTAATTTCCTAGCAGATCAGGATGTTAACACATTCCTATATATTGTAGCTATGATCTGTTTAACTACTGCATTAATTAAGGGATCTGAATCAATCTTGAAATACTTTGGTGTAGATGTTGGATTGAAAGAAGGAAAGAATAATTTAATGAGTGCTATTGGTACGTTAGCTACTGCTAATGGATTAAGAAAAGGTGTAGGAAATATGGTTAAGGGTGCAAAAAATATGATGAGTGGTAGTGGACAAACACGTGAAGATACACCTAAACGTTCTGAAATGGATTCGGAAGATAAGGATGGAAATCCCAGCGGAGAACAAAAAAATAATGCGAAAAAAAATGGTCTGCAAGGGAAGAAACTTGCTAGAAATACCGGCGCTGCTTTAAGTTATGTTGCAAATCGCGGGGTTGGCGGCATGATGAATGATGCAGGGAATAAGATGTCTGAAACTGTAGGCGGTGCTGTTAATAAAGGAAAAGACAAGGTTTCAGGTGTAGCAAAAGGTGTATCAGATGGAGTGAAAGGAACAATAGATGAATTTAAAGGCGGCCAGGCTGAAGGGAAACAAAAAGCCCAGGAAAACGCTGATCGTCAAACGCTAAATAAAATCGGAAAGGACATCCATAATAATGCAAACTCAGGTGTTGAACAAACTGGAAGTCCGAAATTAGCGAATAATTCAAATGCACATTCTACTGCAAGTCATAATGCTAGTGAAGGGACAAAAGAGAAAAAACAAAAAGCAGTACAAGATATTGAAATGGAGAGTAAATTAAGAGAAACGGGAAGAGCTGA
>NZ_NTVM01000017.1:0-105959 GCF_002558005.1 Bacillus sp. AFS012607 | reverse complement strand
CTTCTTCACTTGCGGCGATACTATATTGTTTTTTTTCGTTTGCGGAGAAATGATATTGTTAGGTTTCATTTTACTAATTTGAGGAGCAATTAACTCGCTTCCTTTTTTTATTACATCTGAAATTTTATATTCTTTTTTTGGTTTTATTGGTGGTTGTGGCGGCTGCGGTAATACATTTACCGAAAACTTCGTGTTTTCTTTTTCCGCCGGTTTTGGTTTTTCTATCACAGGTGGTTTTTGAATAACAGACGGTTTTTCAACTGGTTTTTCTTTTTGAATTGGCTGTTCTTTTTGCACCTCTTTTTGCGGCTTTACCTGCATCTCCTTCTGTGGTTTCACCTGTACTTCTTTTTGCGGCTTTACTTGCATCTCCTTCTGCGGTTTTACTTGCACTTCTTTTTGTGTTTGTTGCATAGCTGGCTGCTGTGTAATTGGTGCTGATTGATACGTAACTTCTTCTTCATCCTCTATTCCAAGCGGAGTTGGTGTTGCTGCAAATTCTTTTTGCTGCACTTCTTTTACGTATTGCTTTGGAGGCGCTGAGCCTGCTCCAGCCTGTTGTTTCATATGAACACTCTTTGATGGCACTTTAATTTTCATACCTGGCATGATTAGATCAGGATTACTAAGTTGTGTATTTGTTTGTTTCAGCGTATCAAAATCCACTCCGTACTTTTTCGCAATTTTCCAAAGGGTATCCCCTTTTTGCACGATATGAATTTTCAAATTTTCCCCCTCCTGTATAACTTATCTATAAGTAACAAATCTCATGAAGTAACTCTTTCTAAATAACGTTAACTTCTTTTCACTTTCATCACTTCTTCGATTTTCAATATCATTTGAAGTGGAATAAGCATAAAAAAATCGCAATGATTTCTTCACAACAATGTATGCCCATTTCGTTCTCGTTATGATTATGTGCATGAAAAAAAGCAACGGGAATACCGTTGCTTTACACACGCTCTAACATACGATTTAATGCAAGAACCGCTTCTGCCGTTACTTGTTTATCTACACTAATAACATTAATTTCTTCTCCTCTTTCTATCGTTTCAAGTGCCCATAATAAGTGAGGCAGATCAATTCGGTTCATCGTTAAACATGGACACATAAATGGATTAAGCGAAACAATTTCTTTATCTGGATGTTGCTGAATAATTCGATTCACTAAATTCATTTCTGTACCAATCGCCCATTTGCTACCAGATGGCGCTGATTCAATCATATCAATAATATATTTCGTTGACCCTGCATAATCTGAAGCAGCTACAACTTCATAGCAACATTCTGGATGTACAATAATATTCATATCCGGATGATTTTTTCGTACATTCTCTATGTTTTTCACTGTAAAGTTTTGATGAACTGAACAATGACCTTTCCATAAAATCACTTGAATTTCTTCTATATCTCCATCGTACTCTAAAGAATCAGTATGCGGATCCCATACTGCCATTTTATCTAACGGGATACCTAAGTCGTACGCTGTATTTCTTCCTAAATGTTGATCCGGTAAAAAGACGAGACGTTCTTTTTGAGTAAACGCCCAAGATACCATTTGCTTTGCATTAGAAGAAGTTACTGTTGCTCCTCCGTTACGACCACAAAACGCTTTAATTGCAGCTGTAGAGTTCACATACGTTAACGGAATCATCGTATCTCCAAATAATTTCGTGAGCTCTTTCCACGCTCTTTCTGTTTGTTCAATATCTGCCATATCTGCCATCGAACATCCTGCACGCATATCTGGCAAAATAACGATTTGATCATCTGTCGTTAACATATCTGCTGTTTCCGCCATAAAGTGCACCCCGCAAAACACAATATACTTTGCGTCTTTATTGCTCGCTGCAACTTGCGCAAGCTGAAGTGAATCCCCTGCTGCATCTGAAAATTGTACCACTTCATCTTTTTGGTAATGATGTCCTGGAATGAATAACATTTTTCCCATTTTTTCTTTAATTTCATGAACACGCTTTTCCATATCTTCTTTTGACATCTTGTGATAACGCTCCGGTAACATCGTTTCAATTGGTTGCACTTTTTCTAAAATACTCATATTCCTTTCTCCCCCCTCTAAGCCACTTTCCTTATCCTTCAATATTGAAACTAATATCAAGTGCTTTCACTGAATGTGTTAACGCTCCAAGTGAAATATAATCTACCCCTGTTTTTCCGTATTTCGATAAATCTTCAATTGTAATGCCTCCTGATGCTTCCGTAACGATGGCACTTGGTACAATCTTTGAAAACTCTCTAATCTCATCTGGCGTACGGTTATCAAACATAATAATATCCGCACCAGCCGCTACAGCCTCTCTCACTTGCTCCTCCGTTTCTGTTTCCACTTCTACTTTCACCATATGTCCTAATTTTTCTTTCAGCGATGTAACAGCTTTCGTAATAGAACCCGCAAAGGCAATATGATTGTCTTTGATCATGACACCATCATATAAACCGAAACGGTGATTAAATCCTCCTCCGCACACGACTGCATACTTATCAAACATACGTAGCCCCGGCATTGTTTTTCGCGTATCACAAATACGTGTATGGCTGCTATCTAAAGCAAGAACCGCTTTACGCGTCATCGTCGCTATTCCGCTCATACGCTGGATAACATTTAATATAACGCGCTCTGCTGTTAATAACGATGCAATTGGACCTTGCACAGTTGCAATGATTTCGCCTTTTTCTACAAGATCCCCATCTTTTTTATGAAGCTCTACTTCAATTCTCTCATCAATTAATTTAAATCCCGATTCAATTACTAAACGTCCTGCAAAGACCCCTGTATCCTTCGAAAGAAACGTTCCTTTTGAAAGCAAGTTATCTGGAAAAATAAGCTGAGATGTTACATCTCTTTCTCCTATATCTTCTAAAAAAAATCGATTTAATGCTTCTTTCACTTTTATCGTGTTCATAAAACCCCTCTTCCCCTCATCACACAAGTTGTAGTTTTCTCTTTACTCGAACAATCTCTTTCTTTCCTACATTTCTATCTGGATAATCACTCCGGTAATGCCCACCAATACTTTCTTCTCTTTGCAGAGCTGACACAACTATAAGCTCACAAACCGTTAACATATTAATAAGTGTTATCTCTTCATTCGTAAGAACATCATGTTGTAATATCATATTTCGAACACCGTACTTACTAAGCCATCTCTTCGCATAAGATAAACTTTGCTCTGTTCGCACAATCCCAACATATTTCATCATGCATTTTTGTATTTCTTCTTTCGTCGGTAAATGATTCAGAACGATAAACTTCGCTTCCTTTTCGGCTAGCATGCTCACCTTTTCTTTTGTCTCTCTAGATAAAATGTGTCGTCCGATTCTTTTTCCAAACACAAGACCTTCTAATAATGAATTACTCGCTAATCTATTTGCACCATGAACCCCATTACAAGCTACTTCACCGACTGCGTATAGGTTCGGAATAGACGTCTCTCCATCACAGTTCGTTTTCACGCCGCCCATGTGAAAATGAGTACCGGGCACGACTGGAATAAGTTTTTTATTTATATCGACTCCATTTGTTTTACATATCGATGACACGGTCGGAAAGCGTTGTTCAAAGTTTTGAATCATTTCGATGTTTAAGTACACTTTTTCACCCGCAAGTAGCTGTTCATGAATAGCCCTTGCGACTACATCACGAGGCGCTAGATCCTGTTCGGAATGTATATCCATCATAAAACGCTGCCCTTTTCCATTTATAAGAACAGCTCCTTCTCCGCGAACAGCTTCGGACACGAGGCCGGAACAACGCCCACCCGCGTATAACATCGTCGGATGAAATTGTATAAACTCTAAATCTACAAGCTCTCCGCCTGCACGGTACACCATTGCAAGTCCATCGCCTGTAATTGTCTCATCATTAGAAGTAAAGGCGTATAAACCGCCAATACCGCCTGAAGCTAACACCGTATAATCTGCATTGTAACGTTTCAGTTCTCCTTTATTGTTACGAGTTAAAGCCCCAACACATTTATCTTTTTCTATAATAAAATCGAGCACCATTTCCTGTTCCACTACCGTAACGTATGGAGCTACTTCTTGAATAAGATGCTCTAATAAATTCTTTCCTGTTGCATCGCCACCTGCATGTAAAATACGACGTTTTCGATGCGCTCCTTCTTTTCCAAGATGAGGACCTGTTTCATCTCCATCAAATTTCATTCCTCTTTCAATAAGATTATTAATTTCTTTCGGCCCTTCCTCGACTAAATAACGGACCACTTCTTCATTATTATAATGACACCCTGCTACTAACGTATCTTCAAAATGATCATTAGGATTGTCATATGTAGCTACCGCTGCGGCAATTCCACCTTGAGCTAAATGTGTATTATTATTACGTTTCGTCTCCTTTGTGATAATAATCACATTCTTTTCGTGACAAATCTCTTTTGCAACACGAAGTGCCGCAACGCCACTTCCAATAATTAAGACATCTGCACTTGGCATAATTGTTGCCTCCTACTTTACACTTTTCAACTGTCTTGACACCTATATTTACATAGTTTTAAAATAATGACAAGAGTTTTTTTATAATTCTTATTTTCACTACCATTTAAAAAGTAAAAGAAATGTAACTCTTACTAGAGAGAGGAACTTACATGATGATATATCTTGACTATGCAGCTACTACACCTATGAGCGAGGAAGCGTTACAAACATATATGAAAGCAGCTTCTCAATACTTCGGAAATGAACAAAGTTTACATGACATTGGAGGAACGGCTTCTTCTTTATTACAAGTTTGCCGAAAAACATTCGCGGAAATGATTGGTGGAAAAGAACAAGGAGTATTCTTCACAAGCGGTGGCTCAGAATCAAACTATCTTGCGATCCAATCACTTCTAAATGCCCGAAATAAGAAGCATATTATTACGACACCTATGGAACATGCATCCATTCGAAGTTATTTTCAATCTCTAAAATCAAAAGGCTATACGATCACTGAAATTCCTGTTGATAAAAGCGGACTCATTTGTTTAGTAGATTTAGAGGCATCTATTACAGAAGATACTGTGCTAGCAAGTATACAGCATGGAAACTCTGAAATCGGAACCGTTCAAAACATTACAGAAATCGGGGCAATTTTGAAAAAATATAATGTTTTATTTCATACGGATTGTGTGCAAACGTTTGGTAAACTGCCTATCCATGTTTTTGAGATGGGGATTGATAGTCTTTCTGTTTCAGCACATAAAATATACGGACCAAAAGGTGTCGGCGCTTGCTACATAAATCCGCAATCTCGCTGGGAACAAGTATTTCCAGGAACTTCTCACGAAAAAGGATTTCGCCCAGGTACAGTTAACGTTCCCGGCATCGCATCTTTTTTAACAGCTGCTGAAAATATATTAAAAACTCAATGGGAAGAAAGTTTACGTTTTAAAGAGTTACGATCCTACTTTTTAGAGCAAATACAAACACTTCCGCTAGAAATTGAAGTAGAAGGTCATTCTACTTCTTGTTTACCACATATTGTTGGGGTTACAATAAAAGGAATAGAAGGTCAATATACTATGCTAGAATGTAATCGTCATGGTATTGCCATTTCCACCGGAAGTGCTTGCCAAGTCGGTAAACAAGAACCTTCGAAAACCATGCTTGCAATTGGAAAAACGTATGAAGAGGCCAAACAATATGTCCGCTTCTCTTTCGGACAACAAACAACGAAAGATCAAATTGATACTACTATTCATGCACTACACACAATTGGAAATCAATTTTATAGAGGTGTTAAATCATAATGAAACAAAATGAACAAAAAAAGATTTTAGGTGAAGAAAGACGACAGCTTATCCTCCAGTGGCTTCTCGCTGCAAATGAGCCGTTATCTGGAAATGAACTATCGAAGAAGACAAACGTAAGTAGGCAAGTTATCGTGCAAGATATTTCCTTACTTAAAGCACGAAACGAACCAATTATTGCGACTGCTCAAGGCTATTTATATTTAAAGCCACAAGAGAAACAACAAGCTTTTGAACGCGTAATCGTATGCCAGCACAAACCAGCAGAAGTACGTCAAGAACTTACAATGCTTGTTGATCACGGTGTTACGATTAAAGACGTAAAAGTTGAGCATCCTGTATACGGCGATTTAACAGCATCTATTATGGTAAGTAATCGCTTTGATGTAGAACAATATTTACAAAAAATAGAAAACACAAATGCTTCTTACCTTTCGCAACTAACAGATGGTATTCACTTACATACAATTGAGGCCGATTCTAAAGAAAAGTTAGATGCTGCTTGCAAGGCACTGGATAAAGCAGGATTTCTCGTTTATTAATGTAAAGCACAGAGTTTTTATAATTCTCTGTGCTTTTTTAATGCTATAATATTGTAATCAATCGTAAAGGAGATCACTTATGGGAATTAAACTCGTTCACTTTAGCATTGGCAAACCGAAACAAATGAAATATAGCGAAGATAAAGAAATGATTACTGGTATATGTAAGGAACTTACAGAAGAAGCTTTCCTCTCAAAAGATGGATTCCTCGGCGATGACGTAGCAGATTTAAAACATCATGGCGGTCCTGATCGAGCTGTTTGTGTATACCCACACGAGCATTACGCACTATGGGAAGAGGAATTTCAAACTAAGCTTCCAGCTTCCACATTTGGCGAAAACATTACCGTAACAAATATGTTAGAGCGTGATGTTTGCATCGGAGATACATATCAACTAGGTGAAGCAATCATTCAAGTGACACAAGCAAGAGTACCTTGTAGCACTATTTCAAAACGCCTCGGTATTCCTGGCATTTTGCCGCGCATTGTAGCAACTGGATTTACTGGCTACCTATGCCGTGTTCTTCAAGAAGGTACTGTACGTAAAGATTCTAAAATTACATTACTAGAACGTCAACCGAGCAATATTTCTGTGTTGTTCTCTAACGAAATCTATTTTCATAATAGAAAAGATAAAGATGGCATAGAAAAAATTCTTGCTGTTCCAGAACTAGCTGATATTTGGCGTGGTCAGTTAGAAGAGCGTCTTGTGAAGTTAAAATAAAGAATCCCACCAGGTAAAACAGTATTAAGTTCTGATATGCTCCCCATTAGGTAGACAGATAAAAAATAAAAATCTGTTTATCTAATGGGAGTATTTTTATTTTCTCTTCCTTCACGTCCAAACATATAAAAATATATTTCATATTATATATGGACAACCTTTAACCCTTATATATGAAGGGAGTGATTAGTTATGGCAGATTACTTCGTAAAAAATGGAAAAAAATATTATAAGAAAAATGATCATCCATGTAATTCTTCAAATTCAGATTCAACTAACTGTTTTATACAGAACTATACTATTTTCGGTACGGAAGATACCCCTCAAGATCTTGATATAACAACTGGAATTCCTCGAACTGTATTTGAAAACTTCACTAAAAATCATAATAAGACACTTATTAAATTTAGTTTCAGTCCTGCATTTGCAACAACGATTAGATTAACAATTGCAAGATTAAACCATCGCTCTCCACTTACATTTACCTTAACACCAGGAGATATTAAAACATTTTTAGTAGAAGATGTTTTGAGTATTACTTTCTCAGATACTGTAGCTCCATCTACACTTAATCTATTAATACAACAAACGAATTGTATTTGCTGCGGTAATTCGAACAATGATGAATCCTATTATTATAATAGTTGTAATGATGCGTACTAAAAACACGACAAAAGAGTGACCTATTCCTAACAGAAAGCCGTCCTAAAATATCTTTTAGGACGGCTTCTTTATTTTGCTAGCTTAATTACATCACTTACTCTAATAGAATCGATAGCTTACTCTGCCTCAAACCGATAAACAACTTTTCATTTCAAACAAGTTTAACAACAGCTCCCTTTACAACCAATAAGAAGAATAACTCCCCAGCACAGTAACAGAAAAACCGAGTGCTTCAAGTTCCATCGTTACGCCTGGCAATAATACGTCATCATACGCTTTATCGACATCGATTAAGAAAAAGTAATTTCCAAGACCTGTTTTCATCGGACGCGATTCGATTTTTGATAAGTTTAATTTTCTCCATGCGAAAGCTGATAACACTTGATATAGGGCACCTGCATAATCTGCAGGTAACGTTATCATAAGCGTCGTTTTCTCTCCGCGGTTCTCTCCGTTATTCGGGAGTACTGCTTTCTTTTTCTTATGGAGTACTAGGAAACGTGTGTGATTATTTTTATGCGTATGAATGCTACGCCTCACAATTGTTAATCCATATTTTTCTGCAGCTGCTTCATTTGCAATAGCGGCAATTTTCTCTTCAGGATGTTCTTTCACATATTGCGCAGCGGCACTTGTGGATGTCATATCTCGAACAGTTACTCCTTTTAATTCTTCATTTAAAAATTTATGGCACTGTGCAATGGCATGCGGATGAGAATGCACCGCATATACTTCATCCCACACTTCTGCATACTGCGGATGTACAAGTAAATGCTGCTGAATTGGTACTGTAATTTCTCCTACAATGGAAAGCGGCTGCTCATGTACAAGGTAATCAACCGTTATATTCACTGAACCTTCTATTGCATTTTCTAACGGTACAACTGCGAAGTCTACATTTTCATTTGCAGCTGCATCTATACAATCTGGAATCGTTCGATACGGTACATGCTCTGCTTCCGGAAAAAAACGACTCACCGCCATATTTGTAAATGTTGCTTCTGGTCCTAAATATCCTACTCGAATCATCGTCTTTTCCCCTCTTTTTCGTTTTCTTACTGTTATACCATACTTTTTTATATTCTTCTATGCAAATTTCGAATATTAAAAAAAGACTAGCTTTCGCTAGTCTAAATGTTTCTTATATTCTCTTTGAGCGAAGAAGAAATAAATGATACATGCTGCGATATAAAACAGAATGAACAAACCTACTTTTCTTAATGATCCATCCATAAAAAGCGTATTATGAAACGTATATAACGCAACTGCACTATGCATACTCCCTACTATAATTGGCGCAAAAAATAGCATACATAATTGCCAACGAGAAATTTTCCATACTTCTTCCTTCGTCATTCCAAGTTTAGAGAGTGCACCATACTGCTTTCGGTCCGATGCAATATTATGGAACCATTTAAAATACACGATACTACATGAAGTAAGAAAAAATAATATACTAATAAATGAGCCTACAAATAGAGTAATATCGCCGCCTTCTTTCATATTTACATATAACTCCATATTGCTTCGAAATGCATTATTATCTTGTTTCATATGTTTCCGTAAATCTTCATTTAATTTCTTCGTCTTTTCGATATTTGGTAATGTGTAGCCTCTATATATCATTTTTTCAGAATCAGGAACCTGATTTGCTATACTGTCAAAATCTTCATCATTCATAACGAAGAACAGACCATTAATGTACGAGGGATGATGGTTAAATTGAACACCTTCTTTCTGACCGTTAAATACGAATTGATATGGTTGATTCATTACTCGCAATTGAATCTCTTTTTGATTATATACATTCGAATTATTGTATTTATTATAATAAACGAGTGTCACTGTACCTTTTTTAGGACGATACGTTTTCTGTTTTTGTTTCCTCGCTTCTTGGTTATATTCACTTTCTTTTATAAGCGGTGCTATTGTTGTTTCTCCCTTATTAGACTGAAAGGATGCATACACTCCAATAAAACTCATATATTGAAAATCATCATACTCATATTGATGCAGTAATTTTTCAACCGCACCTTCTTCAAAGACTTCATGAGTAGAAATACCTTTTTCTATGTACGAAAACGAGTGTATCCCTCCAGTTCGCCACATATCTTGCATGCTAGAAAAATATAAGAACACCGTACCTGTTGCTGTAACTACAAACGTCGTTGCCATAGACATCAGAAAGAAAAAGCGACCATTTTCCTTCATTCGATGTGACAATTGATTCACTATAAATAAATACGGATATGTATACATAATCTTTTTATTTCGCTTTATCATTTCTAACACTTGGGTAGCACCATGCGCGAAAGAAAAGTACGTTCCAAAAAAGACAAGTATAGACACAGGGAAAAAGTATATCGCTATCGTAGCCATCGTCACTTGTAGCGCCAACGCATACCCGCCCACTAAACAAGCAAAACCGAATAAACAGAGCCACTTTGATGTTTTCTTCTCTTTTTTATCTGTTCGAAATTCTTTCAATAACCGAATGATTTTTATATTCCATATACGTAAAGCACTTATAAAAGATAATAGAATAAAAACGACTATATATGTAATAAATGTTACACCAATCGCCCTTACGTCAAATATGACAGGCAGTTCTTTCGGAAGCCCCAGTAACATACTAAATACCATAAAAAAGAGTTTTAAAAATATCATACCAAGCCCAATACCGAAAATATTCGCGAAGACCCCAATTAAAATTTGCTCGGTCATAATCACTCCTATTACGTTAGACTTCGTTGCTCCCATTAACATATATAACCCTAATTCTTTCTTACGTGCTTCTATGAAAATAGAAGTAGAGTACAAAATAAATATGACGAAAAAAGAAATGATTATAACATTACATATGATAAGTCCCCAGCGTACGTTTTGATACCACATCGTCTCTTGCATATATGGATGCACAATGACAGACATATATGCGTAAGAAGCAAATATTGCAAAACAACTACTTAAGAAAAACACTTTATAATTACGCCAATTTCCTTTTATATTTTGCAGCGCTAGTTGCCGAATGTTCATCTATCGTCCTCCTGTAACTTACTACATAGGCAAAAAGCTAGAGATTCCCCTAGCTTTTTACGTGTTTTAAATATCCTCTTTGCGCGATCATAAAGTAAATGGCAGAAGCTAAAATGTATGTTCCAATTACAAGCGCACCTGATTTCCACAAATCAATATAAAGCATTTTCCCTAACGTATGAAGAGCAACTCCACTATGAATGGAACCGATTAAAATTGGGATAAAGAAGATAACTCCCATTTGTCGAATCGCAATTTTGCGAATTTCTTTATCTGTCATACCGATTCTCTTTAACGATTTAAATTGAATACGATCTTGTTCTTTATCGTTAAACCATTTAAAGTATGTCATACTACAAGCGAAGAAGAAGAACAGTACTGCTACGAAGAAACCGATGAACATTGTAATTGCTCCACCTTCTCTTATATCCTTATAAGCAAACACTGAATTTCTCAATTCTCCTTGCTTTTCTGGTGCAATTTCATTTTTCAAATCTAATACAAGATCTTCTGTACTTTTCCAATCCTCAATATAATAACCGTAATATTTCCTCTTTTCTTCATCTGGTACGAGTTTTGCATATTTCTCAAAATCTTGATCATTTACAACGAGATATTCACTATCATTAAAAACAGAATACTGCGTTGGGGCATTTAATTGAACAGACTGCTTTTGTCCGTTAATTGTAAATTCATACGGTTTCGTACGATCTATCTTCATCAGTTCATTTGACATATCAACCATAACCATCGTTGCACTACCCATTGCATTATGAATTTCTGAAGGTTGCTCTCTCTTTTGTTTACGCACTTCCGCATTATATTCTTTTTCTGAAATAATCGTCATCGGTACTTCATGTTCACTATTAAACAACGTTATTTTCTGTGTTGCTGGTAGTTTTATGTATGTTACTTTTCGCGCATCTTCAAACCCGTGTCTCTTCACAAGCTCCTGTACCTTTTCTTCATTAATAAGGCTATATGTATTTAACCCCTTTTCCTCATATGAGATAGCATGTGGTGTAAGTTCTACCGTTTTCGCACTCAAATTTTCAAAATATACGTAAAGCGTGCCAACTGCCGAGGATACAATCGCCGTAATAATAGAAATTACAAATAGAAAACGAGCATTATCTTTCATTTTATAAATAAGGTTGCTAAGAACAAACATATTTGGATACGTATAGAAAGATTGCTTTCTTTTTTGTAATGCTTTTAATACAACTGTACTACCTTGTGTAAATAGTAAATACGTTCCGCCAATTGTCAGTCCTACCACCGGTAAAAAGAGGATGATGAAATTCAGAAACGTTACTTGGAAGCTAAGTACATATGCAGCAATAATACATCCTATACCAACTACACTTAACCATGTAAATGCAAACGGCTCTACTTTTTGCTTTCTTGCTTCTCTTAATAAATCAATAATTTGCAAGCGTCCTACTGTCCAAACACTAAATAATGATAGGATTAAAAATAGAATAAAGTATACACCAGCTGTAATAAGAACTGCTTTACTATTCCAAACGAGTGGAAGTGTCTTATCTATTTTCAATAATACGCTTAACGCTTGGAAAAATAATTTTGAACAAAGCATTCCAACCCCAATACCAACTACAATTGCAATACTACCTAACATCAGTTGTTCTAATATAATCATTCGGCCGAGCTGCGATTTCGTTCCGCCTATTAATGTTAGTAGACCAAACTCTTTTTTTCTTGCTCGTAAAAACGTTGAATTTGCATATAAAATAAAGAGTGCCGAGAAGATGACCACAATATAATTCATCGATTCTAATCCTTTTGTAATCATCTTTCTCATACTAATATTACCGCTTACGACATCTGGATGATAAATAAAAGAAGCATACATGAAAAATACGACAATCGATAAACAACTACTTATAAGAAACGCTTTATAGTTACGCCAATTCCCTTTTACGTTATTAAGCGCGAGCTGGCGAAAGTTCATGATATTCTCCTCCTAGCATCGCAAGTACGTCCAGAATTTCTTGGAAAAAGGCTTGTTTCGTTCTTCCTTTATGTATTTCTGAGAAAATTTCTCCGTCGCGAATGAATAGAATACGTTCGCAATAACTCGCTGCTACTGGATCATGCGTTACCATTGCAATTGTCACTTTCTTTTGTTCATGTAAGTCTTGCAACGCGCTCATTAATGATTTTGCTGACTTCGAATCTAAGTTTCCAGTCGGCTCATCTGCTAAAATTAACGTAGGCTCATGAATAATCGCTCTCGCAGCTGCTGCACGTTGCTGTTGTCCGCCTGATACTTCGTATACTTTTTTATTTAAAATTTCTTCGATGTTTAAAAACTTCGCAATTTCCAGTACTTTCGCATCGATTTCATTTACAGATTTCTTCGCCATTACAAGTGGTAAAATAATGTTTTCTTTAATAGATAACGTATCAAGTAAGTTAAAATCTTGGAAGATGAACCCTAAATGTGTACGGCGAAACTCCGCTAATTTTGCAGCACGCATTTGATTAATTTCTTCCCCATTTACAAGCACATGACCTGAAGTTTGCTTATCAATTGTCGCCAATAAATTTAAAAGCGTTGTTTTCCCGCTTCCCGAAGGACCCATAATCCCTACAAATTCGCCTTCTTCTATTTTAAAATTTATATCGTTTAAAGCAGTCGTCGCTACTGAACCTTTTGATTGGTACACCTTCGTTAATCCTTTTACTTCAAGAACACTCATTTCTAATCCCCCTATGTGTTTTCTTCTTACATTTACTATAAGAAAAATAAGAAAAAGAAACGAGTGATTTCCCTTACAAAACGTTTTGTTATCTTACAGTTTTGTCATTTTTCTCATCAATGTATGATATTCTTCATCTTTTGCAAATTGGAACGTGAATGTTGTCCCTTCTCCTTCAGCCGATTGAACATACATTCCATGATGTAAATTATCGCAAATTTCCTTCGTAATATATAAGCCCATCCCAGTCGCTTCTCTCGTTTTACGTCCATTTATTCCCGTAAAGAATGGGTCAAATATGCGCTTTACGTCTTGCTCTGGAATACCAATTCCATTGTCCTTAATATGTAATAACACCTTTTGATTTTTCTCTTCAATTTGAAATTGAATTTCTTTTTTCTCTACCGCTGAAATTTTGGTATACTTGATTGCGTTTACAACAATTTGACCTATAGCAATGCTCAGCCATTTTCTATCAGATGCAACCATACAAGTATCTTCTTCAAACATCACTTTCGGGAATACAGACGATTGAATGAAGGATTTTCGGTTTTCATTAATAATACCTCGCACGATATCTATAACATTTACTACTTCTACCTTATAATCTTTCGCAAACTGCTCTAGTCTTGCCATATGTAACGCTAAATCTAACCCATTTAGTATACGGTTATTTTCTTCACGGATACTTTCAACTGTTACTCTTGCCTCACGATGCTCTTTACCAAACTTCTGCAACAATAATTCAATAACAGATACTGGTGTTTTCATTTGGTGAATCCATTGGTTCATAAATATCATTTGCTGTTGCTCTTTCGCATGCTGTTTATGAATTTCATTCATATATTGCTGTCTTAATAACGTAAAAGATTCAACGACCATTTCTTGCTCTGATGTATAAGATTCATCAATAAGTAAAGAGTCATGTAATGTATTTCCGCCAGTAACGTACTTTTCGATCCTCTTTAAAAACACACTCCGTTTTCGATAATCGTAAATGAGGTATACAGTAAACACAACTGTTCCTAATAAAAGTCCATATAACCACGTACTCCAATCAATGGATTTCTTTTCTAAAAGACTTTGCAACTGCAAAACGAGCCCAAATAAACAAAGGCTAACAATATAAGAAAGAATTAAAGGAAAGCGATCCACGAGGTAATTTTTAACCTTCATGCCCTTCGCCCCACTCCGTAAGAAGCGCATAACCATATCCACGTTTCGTTACAATTGCATTTTTAATGCCTAGCTCTTCTAGTTTCTTCCTTACACGTTTTACATTTACGGTTAATGTATTATCATCCACAAATGCTACTTCATCCCATAGAACTTCTAACAGTTCTTCACGCGTTACATATTGATTCACCTGTTTCATTAAACACTCTAATAAGTAAAACTCATTTTTTGTCAGTTCAGTTTGTTGTCCCTGCCACTCAACGATATGCTGGGACGGGAATAACAACAGTCCATTTACACCTAAACAATCACTCTCAGCAGCAGAGGCATACTCTCCATAGCCACGGCGAAGCGCACTCTTCACCTTTGCCATTACGATATCTAAATGGAATGGCTTCGTAATATAATCATCGCCGCCATTTTCAATCGCCATCACTTGATCCATTTCCCCTGTTCTTGCAGAAACAAAAATAATCGGCGCATTCGATACAGTACGAATTTGACGACACCAATAAAAACCGTCAAAGTACGGTAAGTTAATATCAAGTAACACAAGATGAGGATTTATTTTTACAAACTCATCTTTTATATGACGTAAATCACTTGCTCTAAATGATTGATAGCCATACCTTTCTAAATGCTCCTCTAATATTCCCGCAATTTTCTCATCATCTTCTACAATTAATATTTTATACATGTTCTTTTTCTCCCCATAAAAGAATTCTTCTACATTTACTCCTTTTTCCATTATAAATTGAAAATTTAATTAGTGGGGATTTTTCCCTATAATAATCTAACTATTGCAATATAAAGTGATACTTTAATCAGTGGAGGTTCTACGGGCAAATAGTGGGATAAAAAAAAGACTGCCATATTTCGGCAGTCTTAATCGATAAATTCAAATTCATATTCAAGAATTTTTACAATATCTCCGTCTTTTGCACCACGTGCACGAAGCGCTTCATCAATACCCATTCCGCGCATTTGGCGAGCGAAACGACGTATAGATTCATCACGTGAGAAGTCTGTCATTTTGAATGTCTTCTCGATATCGTAACCAGAAATAACAAATGTGCCGTCACTTTCACGTGTAATTTCAAATTTAAGACTTTCAGCATCAAATTTATACATTACACTTGCTTCAGACTCTTCGACAACATCGTACATTGGGAATTCTGGTGTTGTTTCTAATAAGTTCGCTACTTCAAATAGTAAATCACGAACACCTTGTTTCGTTACAGCTGAAATTGGGAAGATTTTTACTTCGTCTCCCACTTTCTCTTTAAATGCTTGTAAGTTCTCTTCTGCATCTGGCATATCCATTTTGTTTGCTACAACAACTTGCGGACGCTCTGTTAAACGCATATTGTATTCTTTTAATTCATTATTAATTGTAACATAATCTTCATATGGCTCACGGCCTTCTAAACCAGACATATCAATAACATGTACAATTACACGTGTACGCTCGATATGACGTAAGAATTGGTGTCCAAGTCCAACGCCAGCATGTGCGCCTTCAATTAGTCCAGGGAGGTCAGCCATCACGAAGCTGCGGTTATCACCAGTTTCAACAACACCAAGATTCGGAACGATTGTTGTAAAGTGATACTCTGCAATTTTTGGACGTGCTGATGATACAACAGATAATAATGTAGATTTACCTACACTTGGGAATCCAACAAGTCCAACATCTGCTAGTACTTTAAGTTCTAGAATGACATCACGTTCTTGACCTGGTTCTCCGTTCTCAGCGATTTCTGGTGCTGGGTTCGTAGCTGTTGCGAAACGTGAGTTACCACGGCCACCACGGCCACCTCTTGCGATTACAGCAGTTTGTTCATGCGTTACTAAATCGGCAAGAATTTGACCAGTTTTTTCATCTTTTACTATTGTTCCTGGTGGAACCTTTACGATTAAATCTTCAGATTTACGTCCGTGCTGACCTTTACTCATTCCGTGCTGACCGCGATCAGCTTTGAAATGACGTTGGTAGCGGAAGTCCATTAATGTACGTAAGCCTTCCTCAACTACGAAAACAACATCTGCACCTTTACCGCCGTCGCCACCTGCTGGGCCACCTTTAGGAACATACTTCTCACGACGATACGCAACCATACCGTTACCACCGTCGCCGCCTTTTACATATATCTTGACCTGATCTACAAACATTATTTCACCACACTTTTTCAATTGGTTGTAATATAACTGAGACTTCTTCGTCTCGCACTGTATAAGAAATGGAATACCATTTATTGTTTTGGGTCGCAAGCCAATTCTGTAGTTCTTCTACACTCGTTAGCTTACCACGAAAATCAAAAAAGAAACGAGCATTATCCGCGTCACATTCAATTGTGATACAAACATAATTTTCAACATATACGTCTAAACTATGCTGAAGCATCGAGAAAAATTGATTCGTCCATGTACATACAGTCTCATCTAAGTGAGATAAGTTATGTAATTTCCCTAATACTTCGTACTCCAATAAGCACGGCTGCTGTTTCCAATTATATGTTAAAATCCACTCTGAAAATAAAGGCATTGATAGCCCCATCAGATTGGATTCTTGTCTCGCTTCTTGGACAAAACGATCGATGAGACTATGAATTTCTTCCACTTTTCCAAGGGAAAGGTTTCCTTTCACCATCTGCATACGATTGAGCCAATCATGTCTTGAATGGCGCAATGCATCTATAATTGTCCATTTTTCATTCATTTAGATACCCCTTAATATAGAAAAACTCTAACCTGCACTCAGGTTAGAGTTTTCCGTGAGTTCTTATGCTTCTTGAGCAACAGGATATACGCTCACTTGTTTGCGGTCACGGCCAAGACGCTCAAAGCGTACTACGCCGTCAACTTTCGCGTATAAAGTGTCATCGCCACCACGACCAACGTTAACACCTGGATAAATTTTTGTACCGCGTTGACGGTAAAGAATTGAACCACCTGAAACCGTTTGACCATCTGCGCGTTTAGCACCAAGACGTTTTGACTGAGAGTCACGACCGTTCTTTGTACTACCTACACCTTTCTTAGATGCGAAAAACTGAAGATCTAATCTTAACATACGTTACACCTCCTGCACTTTTTCTATTAAACGGATATACTTTCCGTAATCAAGTTCGATCGTCTTAAGCGAAACAACCAATCCTTCCAAAAGTATCTGTGCTTTTTCTACTGTATGAACGTCTAAATCATTAGGCAATTCATACGTTAAGAATCCGCCATCACTTCCGAGTTCAATAGTTGCCTGCACATTACAAAGTTCTTCCACTGCATTTATAGAACCAAACACAACCGCTGTAGTTCCAGCACAGACAAGGTCTTGTCCATGTGGCGCATAATCGGCATGTCCAGTCATTTTAAATGATTGGATACTTCCTAATTTCGTGCGACTTATCGTAATTTTAATCATGTTAACCTGGATTAAGCGTTGATAGCTTCAACAACTAGCTTAGTGTAAGGTTGACGATGACCTTGTTTCTTACGATTGTTCTTTTTCGCTTTGTATTTGAAAACGATAATTTTCTTAGCGCGACCTTGTTTTTCAACTTTCGCAGTAACTGTTGCACCTTCTACAACTGGGCTACCAACTTTAACGTTTTCGCCACCAACGAAAAGAACTTTGTCAAAAGTAACAGTTTCACCAGCTTCAACATCTAATTTTTCAATGTAGATTGCTTGACCAGCTTCAACTTTAATTTGTTTTCCACCTGTTTCGATAATTGCGTACATACTTGCACCTCCTCTTAATTACTAAGACTCGCCAAAAACGAGGTAGACATATATGCCTTTAGGGAACCTGTCTTGTGCGGTTGTAGCATATAGCCGTTTAGGTGCTATAAACTATAACATAAAGATGTTATCATGAATCATAGACGGTTGTCAATAAATGTTCTGCTAACTATTTTTCCGCTCTACAATTTCTGTTTTACTTCCAAAACGGACAATTGCATACTTTTCGATCATATCATCTTTGAAATAAATTTCAAATGGAATATTTTTTTGTAATTCTTTTTGCAAAAATTGTTTTTGTAAGTCTTTAGGTGCAGCGATTAATACTGCCTCATCCTCTATATTGCCATATGTAATTAGCTCTCTCTCTAACTCATACGCAATTGTCTCATATGACATCATATACCCCGTCGCTTTGCACGGTACACATTCTTCTAGTAATACGTCGCGTAAAGAATGTTTCTTACGTTTACGTGTCATCTCTAAAATCCCTAACTCTGTAAACCCAAGCACTCTTGTATATGTGCGATCATTTTGCATAGCAGCCATGAGACATTCTCTTACCATTTCTTTATCTTCTCTTCTTTTCATATTAATAAAATCAATTAATATCATACCACCGATATCACGCAGTCTTAATTGACGTGCAATCTCTTCAGCTGCCACTTCATTTGTACGAAGGACTGTATCTTGTAAATTCTGTTTTCCAGTAAACTTGCCCGTATTCACATCAATTACAGTCATCGTCTCCATTTGTTCCACAATTAAATAAGCACCATTCGGGAGCCATACAATTTTTTGAAGTGCTTTCTCGATTTCACGCTCTATTCCAAAATGGTTAAACATTGAAGATTTTTCATTATAAAAAGATACTTTTTCTTTTCCAATCTTTTCCTCTAATTCTTTTACTATACTTCTTGTATCTACAACTACTTTTTCAATTGTTTCAATCGGATTCTCTTGGAATACACGATCTAAAAAGGTGGCCGGTCGATGAAGTAATAACGGCGCCTTTCCTTGGCCCTCTTTTCTTTTTAGCTCTTCATATAACTGCTGTAACATTTGCATTTCAGCTTGTATTTCTTCAATCGCTCCTTTTTCAGAAGCAGAGCGGAAAATGTAACCCCCTGTTCCTTCTACCTCAATTTGGAGTAACTGTTGTCTTTTTTTATTATTTTTTATTTTCCGAGAAACAGCGCGCATCTCATCAAACGGCATATAAACGACATATTTCCCGGTAAATTCTATATTCGCTGTCAATTTAGGCCCTTTCGTATCAATTGCCTCTTTTACAACTTGTACGAGAATCGCTTGCCCTTCATGTATACGATAACAAGATGGTACATCATCGTATGAAAGATACGCATGTTTTTCTAAACCGATGTTTACAAATGCTGCGTTCATTCCAGCGATTGTTCTTACGATACGTCCGGCATAAATATGCCCAACAATCTCTTGCTCTTCATTACGTTTCCATAAAAACTCAACAATTTTTTTCTTCTCTTCAATTGCAACGCGCTTTTCCGATCCAGCGTAATTCACATATAACGTTTTCAAAATTATTTCCTCACTTTATAATCTTCTTTGCTTTTACAATAATAAAAGGTTAGTGCTATCGTCAACACTAACCGATTAATTCTTCAACTGATGAAGTTGTTCGTTTTTCAGTAAAATATGCATAGAGCAGTTCATTTTCATCTAATGTGTAATGTTCTTTATATTTTCCATGGACGATAATAGAGTGCTTATATCCTCTACGAAATTTTGTGAATATCTTATATAAATGATCTTCTGATTGCACTTCAATAGGTGCAATCTTTTCAATTCCTCTTTTGTTCCCATAATAACGTTCTAATAAAAAACGCATAAAGGCATACCGTCTTTGTTTCCACTCTTGATATAACGACACTGCCAAAAACATGAGTAGTACCCACATCATAATATTATTGCTATTCCAGAGTAACTGCCATCCTAATATTACACCAAAAAAAACACATGACAATTTCATCATCTTTTCATGTGCTTGTAAATAAGGAAAACGATATGATAGTATATTAAACAATACTTTCCCGCCATCTAACGGCCAAATAGGGAGTAAATTAAACGCTAAAATAATTATATTATTCCACATAAAGAAATAATATAAATCCACGTTCAGCCAACCGGCTTCAAATAATATATAACCTACTAGCATCATCCAAACATGTTGAATCGGTCCTGCAATTACGACAACAAGTTCCTCTTTCAACGACTTATTACCATGTTCCTCAAGCTCAGCCACGCCACCAAACGGCAAAAGCTGAATTTTTTTTATACGCCAATTATAGTGCGCTGCTGCAAGAGCATGCCCAAGTTCATGAATAAGAACAATACAAAATAACAGTATTAATTCTTTAAAACGTGCAGTAAAAATACCAATGACAATGATAACCCAAAATAATGGATGCACGGAAATTTTCGTTAAAACGTCCCTATATTTAATCAAATGATATCACCTGGATCGGATCAATAAATTTTTCATTCTTTTTTATCGCGAAATAAAACTTTCCATTTTTATCATTTGTATCATTACTCACCGTTCCAATTTTTTGTTTCTTTGAAACGTAATCATATAATTTCACTGACATATCGTTTAAATTTGCATACCATGACTCCGTACCATCTGCATGTTGAATTTGAACTGTATTTCCAAGTTCCTCTTTCTTACCCGCAAAAACAACTAATCCTTCATTCACTGACTCAACTGTTGCATTTGTAGCTGTTTGGACAAATACACCTTGGCCATTTTTTTGAAACCCTTGCATTACTTTTCCAGAAGCAGGAATTGCATAATTTTTTTGCTGAATACTTCCTTCTTTTTTCTCATTCGGTGAATAAAATACAAGCGGTTTTCCAAATTGCTTTTCATACCATTTCGCTACAGTAGCAAACTGAAATTCCTCTTTCATCACTTTTTCTGTAACAGTTTTAGCACCATCGAACGAAGACGGGGCATTCTTATATAAAATAGCAACCGAAAGAACTAATATTGCTGATAATAAAACTTTGAAGAAAAAGACTTCCTTTCGAAATAAAGGGTGAATTTCCTTTTCTCCTTCTTCAATAAATACTGTTTCGCTACCAAAATTCCCTCCGGTAAAATACTGCTCTTCCTCCATCCTTTCTTGCTCGGCCTTCCTTTTCGCAATCCGCTTTTTAATTTCTTCTACGCGTCTATTCTTCATACTGTCTCCTTTCTTTCCGTAAGCTAATTTCAATAGAAACAGTTGTATACAGTTTGTACATGTGTATGAGCTAAGAAAGAAAGATATTCGTGTGAAGAAAAAAGAAAGCACTTCGCATATGTGCGAAGTGCTTTTAACGGATTCCAAAGAAGTTTTTTACCTTTGCAAATACCGATACCTTTTCTTGTTCAAATGCTTGTAATGGTACATTCTCACCCAACAAGCGTCTTGCGATATTACGATAAGCCAACGCTGCTTTTCCGCTTGGTTGCAACGCCACAGGTTCACCTGTATTTGTAGCTCGAATAACTTCATCGTCATCTTCGACAACACCAAGAAGCTCGATTGACAATGTACGTACAATTTCATCAACATCTAACATATCCTGTTCATGAAGCATATGACTACGTACACGGTTAATAACAAGTTTTGGTGGTTCAATATCCTCTTTTTCTAAAAGCCCAATAATACGATCCGCATCGCGCATTGAGGATACTTCTGGCGTCGTAACAACGATTGCTTTATCCGCACCAGCTACCGCATTTTTAAATCCCTGCTCAATCCCCGCAGGACAATCAATTAATATGTAATCATAATCTTGACGTAATACTTGTATTAATTCATCCATTTGTTCAGGTGTTACCGCTGATTTATCACTCGTTTGTGCTGCAGGTAATAAATAAAGATCATCAAAACGTTTATCTTTAATAAGAGCCTGAGGTAAACGGCAACGCCCTTCAACGACATCAACAAGATCAAATACAATACGATTTTCCAGCCCCATTACTACGTCTAAATTTCGAAGACCGATATCTGTGTCAATTAAGCACACTTTCTTTCCAGATAACGCTAGGGCCGTACCAATGTTCGCAGACGTTGTAGTTTTACCTACTCCGCCTTTTCCAGATGTAATTACTATTGCCTCTCCCACAGCTATACAATTCCCCTTTCTAACTTTGTTAAATTAGGTCTAAGATGAGTGAGAAGTTGCAGGCGATCGACAACAATGTGATTGTTCTCATTAATATACGCACATTCTGCCGCCTCCGCTCCGTCTTCTTTCTCTTCCGGAGCCCGCATTGCCACATCACTAATTCGAAGTTGCATCGGGTTCATAACAGATGCAGCGATTACAGCATCCGAATCCCCATAATACCCAGCATGTGCAATTCCTCTTAATGATCCTACAACAAAAATATTCCCCCCAGCGATAACCGTTCCGCCTGGATTAACATCTCCAATTAACAACAAATTTCCTTTTACATGTAAAACTTGTCCAGAGCGAACAATTTTGGAAATAGGGACAATTTCTGTTTCTTCTTTCCAAGCTATTGCTTCTGCTTTAGTGATAACATCACTTTTAATTGAATCCACAACAAGATTCTTTTTATTACGAATTAACGTACGAATCTCTTCTTGTTGGACTTCTGTTAAATAACGATTTCCTACTTTCACATGCACTTCAATTAAAGAGCGTCCATCACCATCGTAGTAATGTGTAGAAAGTTTTTCGTCTAATTCTATCAACAATTCAGAGAATGAACAACAATCATCTAAATGAAGCGTTATCCCATCTTTTGTCCCTTTTATCGTTACATTTTGTTGCTTTTTTTCTTCCACTAAAGTTCACCCCACCGATTCAATTCGACATAAAATTAGAAAATCCTTTTTTCTTTTTCTTCCATCGCTTTTGAAAGACGCAATATATATCGTCTCAGTGGGAAACAAACTATCAACAAGAAAATAGCATTTAACAATAAAGTAGCAAGGAGACGATCTGTGAAAAAGACATACGCTGGCATATGAGTACGTCCCAACAAAGTTAAAAATCCATACACATAATACTCTAGTGCTACAACGCTAGCTAATATGATGGAAACAACAATAAATAAATTCAATTGCAGTACTTTCATCACACTATAAACTAAATAAGCTAAAATCGGATAAGCAAAAATATATATACCGACAAGTTCTGTGTATACGGTATCAAATAAGAAACCAAATAATAGTCCGTAATAAATCCCTTGGACCGGACTATAATACACTGTAATAAAACATAAGACGATTATAAAGAAATGCGGTGCTGCTATACTCTCTTTCCAAAACACATTTGTTGGAACAATGGTAGCAAACATATTTTCAAATAGAAACACAAAAAGGAGCAAAAGAGGAAGAGCTGCTCTTTTTAAAATCTTCATCATCTCTTCTCTCCCTCCTATTCTAATGGCGCTGAAGGCTTTTTACGTTTAGCAACCATAATATGCTCTACGTCATTTAAATCAGCGGCAGGTTTTACATAAGCTGTTTTTGTTAAGCCGTATGCATCTGGTTGTACATCAACGATTTTCCCAATTACAAGACCTTTCGGGAAAATATCACCTAGTCCAGATGTTACAACCATTTGATCTTTTTCTACTTTTGCATCAGAACCAATCTTTGTGAAAAGAAGTAAGTGTTTTTCTTTGTCGTAACCTTCAATTAAACCAAAGATATTTTCTTGCCCTTGTACAATAGCAGATACACGATTTGTTCGGCTCATAGAGCTTAATAACTCTACTGATGATGTAAACTGAGATACACTTTTCACACGTCCAACTAAACCTTGTGAAGTCATAACAGCCATATCTTTTTTAATTCCTTGCTGTGCCCCTTTATCAATTCCAATTAAATCGTACCATTTATCTGAACTACGAGAAACAACAGTAGCTGGAATCTCAGTATAATCGCTCAGCAACTCCTTTTTTCCAGTTAACTCTTGTAACTTCTTGTTATCATCTTCTAATTGTTTTACTTTCCCTGATAGACCTGCATAATTATCTAATTTTGCTTTTAATTCTTTATTCTCTTCATACGTGCGCTTTACATCCTCTACATTTTCGAAGAATCCAGCTACGTATTTCGCTGGCTTTTGGAATACACGTTCTACAACACCGACAGTGTCTTTAACAAACTGCTCTGGCCATGTTAAACTGTTCCGTTCTTTCAATGAGATTCCAATCAATGCCACGAGAAGAATAATACTAACTAACAAAACAATTAATCTTTTGTTTAAGAAAAACTGTGGCACGTTCACACCCTCTTAATTTCACTGATTTTTATTTTGCAATATTATCGAGCAGCAGTTTTGAAAAGATCGATATTGTCTAATGCTTTACCTGTTCCAATTGCTACGCAATCTAATGGGTCTTCTGCAACAAGAACTGGCATTTTTGTTTCTTCACTAATTACTTTATCTAAATTACGTAGTAATGCCCCGCCACCTGTTAATACAATACCGCGGTCCATAATATCAGCTGCTAATTCAGGTGGAGTTTTTTCTAGTGTATTTTTAACTGATTCTACAATCGCATCTACTGTATCTTTTAATGCATCTGCAATTTCTTCTGGCTGAATTAGTACTGTTTTTGGTAAACCACTTACTAAATCACGACCGCGAATTTCCATAGGCTCGATACCTTCTGGCTCGCCTGCAGAACCGATTTCTAATTTTAATGCTTCAGCTGTTCTTTCACCGATCATTAAGTTATAGCTTTTCTTAATGTACTGAATGATTGAATCGTCCATATCATCACCAGCAACACGAACTGACTGACTTGTTACAATACCTCCTAAAGAAATAATTGCAACTTCTGTTGTACCACCACCGATATCAACTACCATACTACCAGTTGGTTCCCAAACAGGTAAGTTTGCACCAATTGCTGCTGCAAATGGCTCTTCGATAGGATAAGCATCACGAGCACCCGCTTGACGAGTCGCATCGATTACTGCACGTCTTTCTACAGCTGTAATACCAGATGGTACACATACCATTACATACGGCTTACGTGAGAAGAAACCGTTTGATTTTTGAGCTTGTTGAATGTAATATTTCATCATTGTTGCAGTTGTTTCATAATCAGCAATTACACCGTCTTTCATCGGGCGAAGTGCCACAACGTTCCCTGGTGTACGACCAATCATTTGTTTTGCGTCGCTACCTACAGCAACGATTTGTTTCGTATCAGTTTGTAACGCAACTACTGAAGGTTCACGTAAAACTACACCTTTTCCTTTTACATATACAAGCGTGTTCGCAGTTCCTAAGTCTATTCCAAGATCGCGAGTAAATCCACCAAATCCAAACATATTATTTATCTTCCTTTCTTGTTTTCACGGACTCATTTTTTCTTACTTTATATTATAAAAACAGTACGTTTTTTATATCTTTATCCTTTTTGTAGATAAATTTCTACAAAAAACTCATAAATCACATTATAAAACAAAATAAGTAAAAAGCATAGTCTTAAATATGACCTTTTTCCTTTAAACTCACGAATTTATGGTCACCTATTATAATATGATCTAGCACTTCAATTCCGATAATCTGGCCGCATTCTACTAAACGTTTTGTTACTTCAATATCTTCACGGCTCGGCGTGGGATCTCCTGAGGGATGGTTATGAAGACATATAATAGAGGCTGCTGCACGACGGAAGGCTTCTTTAAAAACTTCCCTGGGGTGTACAATTGACGTGTTTAAACTTCCAATAAAAATCGTTTGCCTATGTAGAACTTGATTTTTTGTATTTAAATATAAACAAACAAAATGCTCTTGTTGTAAAAAACGCATTTCTTCCATCATGTATTTCGCACAATCTTCTGGACTTCGAATACTATATCTATTTTGATATTCTAAACGCACCATTCTTCTGCCTAGTTCAAAGGCTGCCATAAGTTGCGATGCCTTTGAAATCCCAATACCATGTATACTAATTAGCTCTTCTAATGTTGCATCTTTCAACATACGTAAGCCATCAAATTGGTGTAAAATTTTATCTGATAACTTTAACACTGTTTCTTCTTTAGAACCTGTTCTGAGTAATACTGCGAGAAGCTCTCGATTTGATAAACTTCCGGCACCTTCTAACAATAAACGCTCCCGTGGCTGTTCTTCTCTTACAACATCACGAATACCGTTCATCTCTCCACTCCTTTATTTGTTCTCTCAAAGAAAACCCCATGCAATTTTACGCATGGGTTACATCAATATCAAATTGTTTTAATTCCCTAACGAGACGTGCAATTGGTAAGCCAACTACACTATAGTAGTCCCCTTGAATATTTTGAACGAAAATAGATCCTTTACCTTGAATCCCATAACTACCGGCTTTATCAAGAGGTTCTTTCGACGTGACGTATGTATCAATTTCCTCTTCTGTTAGCTCCCAAAACGTAACTTCTGTACGCTCATAAAAAGTAACCGTTTTTTCTTTTGATATAATCGCAACACCTGTATACACTTCATGTGTTTTCCCTGATAGTAATTGTAACATCTCTTTCGCCTCATCCTCATTAGAAGGCTTACCAAGAATACGCGACTCATATGTAACAATTGTATCTGCACCTAACACAATGTGATCACTATTATTTTCTGCCACCGCTGATGCTTTTTGCAAGGCAAGCGACATTACAATATCAGAAGGCGATGAATATGCACCAATTGTTTCCTCTACTTCACTTACAACGATTTCAAATGGTATGCTAGCTAACTCAAGCAATTCCTTCCTCCGAGGTGATCCTGAAGCTAAAATTATTTTTTTCATATTTTCTCCTTCCTTTCTCACATGAAGCAGAACAATTTATATCAATCGTATCAAAGGAATAGTTTGTCCACAAATGAAAGAAATATTAATTTCTCTAACTAAAATAACAATTCTTTATTGCATACGATTATATTCCTGTCATAGAGAAAGCACTTTGCTCTAAATTCAAAAGAAAAGAAAGAAGTACATGTACTTCTTTCTTACTCATTTTATTATCCTATCATTTCACTTTCTACGAAACAATTTTTTCATACGAAAGTAGGCCATCAATAATAACTTGATTTAATTTCACCAAAGATTCCTTATCCATTTTCCCATCTTTTACTGTTTGTACAGCTACCGACGTATACATATACAGTTTCTTTGCTTCTTCTTGCTTCATACTTTTCCCCTCTTTTTCAATCGCTTTCCATTCTTTTTCAATCGCTTCTATATCTTTTGCGCTGCTTTTTCCACCAACTTGTACACTAGAAGCATATTTTGCTAAATGAGTGTATAATGGCTGCACTTTTGTTAAAAATGTTCCTACTTCTTTATCATCTTTCAGCAACGCTTTATCTGTTATATCCCAGTTCTTTTTTAAAACGGAGACACCATCATTTTTATACTGAGTCATTAATTGATTTATAGCCTGTTCATCGCTAGCAATACCAACAACTATTGCATACTTATCCCCGCTCGGTCTCAAAGCTCCAATGCCCCCATTGCCTTTCCATTCTTCAAGAGCTGCTCGTCCCTTTTCTTCAGAAGAATAAAGCCCCCCTTGAACAAAAAATAATTTCATCGGATCCAATGACGCTCCTGCCTGTGCTTTTTGTTTTTCTTCTTTTGGTTCTGATGTTTGTCCTGCCGTTCCACCCACCTTTGATTCTCCATTCCCAGTCGGCTTGGAAGCTGTTACTTCACTTCCTCCTGTCGTTCCTTGTCCGGTGAGTAAATGAAGCATCCCCATTCCAAACGCCGTACCGATAATAATTGCGGTTGCAACGATTGCAATTAATGTATTACTCCACTTCTTTCGGTATTTTTCCACAGACATCGATTTCGCTTTTTGAAACGGAACAACATTTCTCGGTCGTTCACCTTCTACTACCATCCATTCAAATTCATCTTTCTTCTTTTCCTCATACTTCGCTTCTGTTCCATTCACTTTCACTGAGATCGTTCGTGATTGCTTGTCCATACACTCACACCTCACCTCTTATCGTTGTCCGCATCATATCATATTCCTTTCACAAAAAAACGAGATATTTGTCAGAGAAATTCGCCAAATAACCCTATATATTTATCTTATATGTATGCTTTTGACTTCATTTGTAGAACAAAAAACTAGATAGCAAAGACTATCTAGTTTTTCTCGCGAATATATTTTCGAACTTCAGAAATGAAATAAAGAGAACCTGTTATGATGAAAACATCATTTTCTCCTATCATTTCAACTTTTGTATCAATTGCCTCTTTCCAATTTTCAAAAACTAATTTTGATTCTTTTTGTGAATATGATGCAAGTTTATCAGCAGAGATAGCACGATCAAAGGCGAATGTTGTAAAAATAATTTCATCTGCAATGGTTTCTAATTGGCCTACCATGTTATGCAATTGTTTATCACCAAGGGCAGTAAATAAAACTATTACATTTTTATCTTTGTAATGCGCTTCTACTGTTTTCACAAGGCTTTCAATACCTTCTGGATTATGGGCACCATCTATAATAATATCCGGGTTACTTTGCAGCTTTTCAAAGCGCCCAATCCAATACGCTTCCCGTAATCCCGTTCTTATTTCCTCTTCCTCAATTAAAAATGATAGATATGTTTTTACATACATGACTGCCATAAGTGCTAGCGCTGCATTTCCTACTTGATGAATGCCTTTCATTGAGATTTGCAAATCTTCAAATGCGGCAAAAGGACAAGTAAAATCAAACTCTTCCCCATCTTCTTTAGACTGCTTATGTAACGCTGTAAAATGCTTGTCAAGTTCGTATAGGTTTGCATGGTTTTCCTTTGCAACATTTTGAATGACTTCCAAAGCTTCTTCGTCCTGCACACCAGTAATTACCGGCACACCAGATTTAATAATCCCCGCCTTTTCATATGCAATTTCTCCTAGTGTATTCCCTAAAATATGCATATGATCGTGACCGATATTCGTAATAATCGTGAGAACAGGGTGTATAACATTAGTAGAATCAAAACGTCCACCAAGCCCTGTTTCAAATAAAACAACATCACAGAAATTGACTTTACCGAAATAACAAATTGCCATAACAGTAATAATTTCAAACTCCGTCGCTTCCCCTAAATCCGTCTCATCTAGTTTTTCCACGACTTGTTTTACCATCTTTACAAGTTCAGTAATCTCTTCATCTGCAATTGGTGTCCCATTCACACTAATGCGTTCATTAAATGTTTCGATATAAGGAGAGGTGAACGTTCCTACCTTATATTTCGCGCCTTCTAACATGTAGCGCATATATGTTAACGTTGAACCTTTTCCATTTGTACCAGCAAGATGAACACATTTTATATGACGCTCTGGATTTCCGAGTTCTTCTAGCATCCATCTCATTCTTTCTAATCCTGGCTTAATTCCAAATTTCAATCGGCTATGAATCCACCCTATCGCTTCTTCGTATGTATGTATCACGTATGCTTTTCCCCTTTCAAAAGACAACTTTCATAGTTCTATTATACGCAAAGAAAAGAGACTCACCAATATAGTGAGTCTCTAAAAACATTTTTACTTTTCAAGATCTACTAGACGTTGACGAACTGCTTCGCGTTTTTCTAGGTAATCTTGCTCTTTCGCACGCTCTCCTTCAATAACTGCCGCAGGAGCTTTCGCTACGAAACCTTGGTTAGAAAGTTTCTTCTGTACACGTTCTACTTCTTTATCGAACTTCTCAAGTTCTTTCTCAAGACGAGCTCTCTCTTCATCAAGATTGATAAGATCAGCTAATGGTAAGAATAACTCTGCACCTGATACGATTGCAGTCATTGCTTTTTCTGGCGCTTGTAAATCCGTTTGAATTGTTAATTCGCTTGGATTACAGAAACGCTCAATGTAAGAGCTGTTTTTCGTAAGTTGAGCAAGTACAGCCTCATCTTTTGCTTTAATTTGCATTTGAACTTTTTTGCTCATTGGCGTATTTACTTCTGCACGGATGTTACGAACAGAGCGAATGATATCAACTAGAAGGTGCATTTCTGCCGCAGCTTCCGTATCTTGTAAATCCTCGCGAACTGTTGGCCACGCAGCTACTGTAATAGATTCGCCTTCATGTGGTAAATGTTGCCAAATTCTTTCTGTTACGAATGGCATGAATGGATGTAATAGACGCATTGTTTGGTCTAATACGTAAGCTAAAATAGAACGAGTTGTTTTCTTAGCTGCTTCATCTTCACCGTATAGTGGAAGCTTCGCCATTTCAATGTACCAGTCACAGAAATCGTCCCAAATGAAGTTGTATAATGAACGTCCAGCTTCACCGAACTCATATTTATCCATGTTACGTGTTACACTTTCGATTGTTTCGTTTAAGCGAGTTAAGATCCACTTATCTGCAACTGATTTTTCACCAGTTAAATCGATTTCTTCATACTTCATATCATCCATGTTCATTAATACGAAGCGTGATGCATTCCAAATTTTATTAATGAAGTTCCAAGTAGATTCTACTTTCTCCATGCTGAAGCGTAAATCTTGACCTGGTGCACTTCCTGTTGATAAGAAATAGCGCATTGCATCTGCACCGTACTTCTCGATAACATCCATTGGGTCAATACCGTTACCAAGAGATTTACTCATCTTACGACCTTGCTCATCACGAACTAAACCGTGAATTAATACATCTTTAAATGGACGCTCGCCTGTAAACTCTAAACCTTGGAAAATCATACGAGATACCCAGAAGAAGATGATGTCATAACCAGTTACTAATGCATCTGTTGAATAGTAGCGCTTAAAGTCTGCTGAATCTTCATCCGGCCAACCAAGTGTTGAGAACGGCCATAGCGCTGAACTGAACCATGTATCCAGTACGTCATTATCTTGATTCCAGTTTTCAATATCTGCTGGTGCTTCTGTACCTACGTATACCTCACCAGTTTCTTTATGATACCAAGCTGGAATACGGTGTCCCCACCATAATTGACGAGAAATACACCAGTCATGAATGTTTTCCATCCAGCGTAAGTATGTGTTTTCAAAACGCTCTGGTACGAACGTTACTTTTTCTTCTTCTTTTTGTTGAAGTGCTACTGCTTTTTCTGCAAGTGGAGCCATTTTTACGAACCATTGTGTTGATAAGTAAGGCTCAACTACTGCACCGCTACGCTCACTATGACCTACTGAATGCATATGAGGCTCGATTTCTACTAATACGCCAGCCTCTTGTAAGTCTTTCACTAATGCTTTACGGCATTCGAAACGATCCATACCGTTATACTTACCAGCTTTTTCGTTCATCGATCCATCTTCATTCATTACTAAGATGCGTGGTAAGTCATGACGGTTACCTACTTCAAAATCATTCGGGTCATGAGCTGGTGTAATTTTTACAACACCTGTTCCGAAGTCTTTTTCTACGTACTCATCAGCAATAATCGGAATCTCACGGCCTACAATTGGAAGTGTAACTGTTTTTCCGATTAAATGTTTGTAACGATCGTCTTCTGGATGAACTGCTACTGCTGTATCACCAAGCATCGTTTCTGGACGAGTTGTCGCAAGACGAATGTGGCCAGAACCATCTGTTAACGGATAGTTCATATGGTAGAATGCACCTTGAACTTCTTTATGAATTACTTCAATATCAGAAAGAGCTGTGCGTGTTGCTGGATCCCAGTTGATGATATATTCACCACGGTAAATTAAGCCTTTTTCGTATAATTGAACGAATACTTTATTAACCGCATCTGATAAACCTTTGTCTAATGTGAAGCGTTCACGAGAATAGTCTAGTCCTAAACCAACTTTCCCCCATTGTTGACGAATGTGAGAAGCGTACTCTTCTTTCCACTCCCAAGCTTTTTCAAGGAATTTTTCACGGCCAAGATCGTAACGTGAAATACCTTCTTCACGAAGTTTTCCTTCTACTTTCGCTTGTGTTGCGATACCAGCATGGTCCATTCCTGGAAGCCATAGTACATCGTATCCTTGCATACGCTTCGTACGAGTTAAAATATCTTGAAGAGTTGTATCCCAAGCATGACCTAAGTGTAACTTACCAGTTACGTTCGGAGGTGGAATTACAATTGTATACGGTTGTTTCTTCTCGTCTCCTGTTGCTTCAAAATATTTGCCTTCAAGCCACCATTGATAAAGGCCTTCTTCAACGGACATATGATCATATTTAGTTGGTAAATTCTTTTCCGTGTTTGACATTATTTTCCCTCCTTAAAATAAAAAATGTCCCTCATCCAAAAAGGACGAGGGACATCGCGGTACCACCTTTATTTACAAACAAATTCATAATTTGCTTATACTCTTAATTTGATAACGGACAAATCCGTCTTTTCCTAATAAGAACTATTCCGTTCAGAAAAGATGCTCCAGGGCTACCTTCTAACATAACTATCTAGAGAATCTCCCAGCTAATGATTCTCCTCTCTGAAGACGTTTCATGTTATACTCTTCCCCTTCAAGGCATTTATATGATTGTTAATTATTATATACAATAGTGTAAAAAACGAAACCTTATTCGTCAAGATAAATTTAAGTCTATGAATTTTCAGGCGCACAAAAAAGATAAGTAGCATTCTCTACTTATCTTCTTTATCTCGCTATTTGCGGGCAGTAAGATCCCTACATCAAAATTCAGCTGAAGCAAAGAAGTTAGGCGGGAGCCCCGCTGATTAAAGTTTTACTTTACCCGTTCCCTTGCTGGGCAGCTTGTAATTGTGATAGGAAATATTCTATATTGCTAACGAGCCAATGCGATTGTTGCAAACTCTTTACTTCCAGCAATTCATTTTCCTCGTTGCGATTATCTTTTCTTTTTCTATACGAACCGATTTGTCGAATAAATTGTGATGGGTACGTCATATAAGCAAACATGAGAAGTTGCTCTTCTTTCGTAAACGGAAAATTTTTTTGATACATTTGAAACCATTCAAACCGATCACTTCTTGCGATCGGATATGTGTTTAAAGACCGTGAATAAAAACCTACTATATCTTGCACAGGCGTTGCAAACTTCGATTTTTCCAAACTAATAAAATAGCCATTCCGCTCATAGTCAAATAAAAAATGATTAAGTGACACGTTACCATGTACAAAAGTAATACGCGTTTTATCTTTTTCTTTCATCGCATCGTTCCACTCATTTAATTGCTTCGTTGCAAATTCACGCGCTCTCATTACATGATGATAGTACGTACAATATTGCAATTCAAGCGGGGACATATACCATTTTGATTCAGATTCTACGAGAAACTCTTCTAACATCTCACCATCATTTTCCCAGCGATTGGATATAGTTGTATAATGTTTTTCTAAATCTTCTTCCGTATACGTTTCTTCCTTCACAGTTTTTTGATGCAACGTTCCGAGTGTCTGAAACATTTTATGGTATTGATCATTGTCCTCACCATTTCCTTCTGCACGTTCTAACCAAGGCATTAAATAATAATTATACGTCCCGTCACTTAAAATATAATTTCCATCCGTCGCATGGTATATAGGTACATAATTTGAAAAACCTTTCTCCTTCAAATATTGAATATGATGCAGAAAGTTATTCCGCTCTAACTTTCTGCCTTCTATTTTCTTAAGTGCATATGGACCTTGATTCGTATAAATTTTCATTACATTTCCGTGCTCTTCCATATGCTGCGTATCCAATCTATATTGCCTCACGATAGGTTCATAGTGATTTCGCAATTCAATATCCATACGAATAACCCTTTCTATTCAAAACATAACTTCTAAGAAAAGAAGTGAGTGAAAACACTCACTTCTTTATTTCGCCTTTACTCTTGAAACGGGAATATAAATAATTTGCCCCGTATTTAAAAATATATCTTCTGTTTGATTGACACGGTACAAATTTTGTACCGATGTTTCATAACGGTCTGCAATAGATTCAATTGTATCCCCTTCTTGTACGAAATACATTCTTAACTTTGTAAATTCCTCTTCCGGTTCTTTCGTAAATAGTTTTGTTAAATAAAGCGCATTTTCATCTCGCTGTGAGTACTCTTCTTCTTGTTCTTCCTGCTTTTTCGCTTTTTCTTTCTTGAAATCTTTTCGTCCGAACAATTCAAATTGCGGCGTTGTTTCTTGCTCCTCTTCACGTTCCACAAATTCATGTTCTTCTATTTTCTCTTCTTCTAATTCCTGCTCTTTTCTTTCCTCTAATTGGAACGGTTCAAATGCGTAATCTTCCCACTCATCTGATTCCTTGTATGTTGGTTCTTCTACATGGGGCGCCGGTCTATTCTCATCCTCTTGCGCTGAATCTTCTTCTAAATCAGCATACACCGTTTCTTCTTCATCCTCGCTTCTCTCTTCATCACATAAACCAGTAATAGATATATCCGCTAATAATTGTAAGCAACCATTTTCCTTTAATTCATAATCAAATTCCTCAATTGATACATATAGTTCTTCAATTACTTTCACGCGATTTCTCGGAATTGATATTTCAAGCGGAAAGGAATGAACAAGTTCATTAACCCCATCTTCCCTTGTTTCTACATAATCAATTGACTTTGCTGGCGATAGTTCTCTTAGTGAATACGCCGAATCATCTTGCCTTGCAACATACTCTCCCGTTAAATCTAATTGCCCTCTCACGATTACTTCATGATCAAGCTCTTCTATCTCAACGTCTGGATCTAACGAAATTGACAAAAGTTCATCGACTTCCTGTCCCTTTTGGAACCAAACAGATTCTTTTAATGAAAATCGTAACGAATGATCTGCAGCCACTTCTTTTCCCCCTCCCAAACTATATGTCATTACAGATTTATGTAGGGAAAGCTTACTTTATGAATAAAAAAAATCGCTCCCCTTATGGAGAGCGATTTTTCTCTAATACATTATTTTAATTTTGACATTGCAATTTCAGCCGCTGCAATTGTCGCCTCAATATCTGCGTCACTATGTGCTGTCGATAAGAATAAACCTTCGAATTGAGATGGTGGCAAGAATACACCTTGTTCTACCATTTCACGATAGTAAGCCGCAAAGAACTCTAAGTTTGAAGATTTTGCTGCATCGTAATTAATAACGGGCTCATCTGTAAAGAAAATACCAATCATAGAACCTGCACGATTAATATGATGTGGAATGCCATGTTTTTCAGCTGCTTTACGTAATCCAGCTTCTAACATTTCAGCTTTACGCTCAAATTCTACATACGATTCTGGCGTTAACTGTACTAACGTTTCATAACCTGCTGCCATTGCAAGTGGGTTACCTGATAAAGTACCAGCTTGATAAATCGGTCCGCTTGGCGCAATTTGGCGCATAATTTCTGCTTTACCACCGTACGCTCCTACTGGTAAGCCACCACCGATTACTTTACCTAAACAAGTTAAATCAGGTGTTACACCGTAGTAACCTTGTCCACAGTTATAAGCAACACGGAATCCTGTCATTACTTCATCAAAAATAAGCAGTGCACCGTTTTGTTCTGTTACTTCACGAAGTCCCTCTAAAAATCCTGGTTGCGGAGGAACAACACCCATATTCCCTGCCACTGGTTCTACAATTACACAAGCAATATCATCACCGAATTGTTCAAAAGCGTATTTCACACTTTCTAAATCATTATAAGCTACTGTAATCGTATTTTTCGCTACACCTTCTGGTACGCCAGGGCTATCTGGTAAACCTAGAGTCGCCACACCAGAACCAGCTTTAATTAATAACGAATCACCATGACCGTGGTAACAACCGATGAATTTCAAGATTTTATTACGGCCTGTATAACCACGAGCTAAACGTAGTGCACTCATTGTCGCTTCTGTTCCAGAGTTAACCATGCGGACAATTTCAATCGATGGTACACGCTCAATAACAAGTTTCGCTAATTTATTTTCGATTTCTGTCGGTGCACCGAAGCTTGTACCTCTTTCAGCAACAGATTTTAACGCTTCAACAACACGATCATTTGCATGCCCATGAATTAAAGGCCCCCATGATAATACGTAGTCGATGTATTCATTTCCATCAATATCATATACTTTAGAGCCTTTACCACGCTCCATAAACAACGGATTCATCCCAACAGACTTAAAGGCACGAACTGGGCTATTTACGCCACCAGGCATTAAATCTTGCGCCTCTTCAAACGCTGCAATTGACTTATCAAACTTTTTCATTATTTAACGCCTCCTTCTTGCAACCATTTTGCTGCATCTTTCGCATGATACGTAATAATTAAGTCTGCTCCTGCACGTTTCATGCTAATTAATTTTTCAAGCACAACTTCTTTTTCATTAATCCAACCATTTTGCGCTGCCGCTTTAATCATTGAATATTCACCACTTACGTTGTAAGCAACGATTGGTAAATTAAAGTTATTTTTCACATCACGAATGATATCTAAGTAAGAAAGAGCTGGCTTTACAATTAAGAAATCAGCCCCTTCCATTACATCTGATTCTGCTTCACGGAATGCTTCCATACGGTTCGCTGGGTCCATTTGATATGTTTTACGGTCACCAAATTGCGGCGCACCGTGCGCAGCATCACGGAAGGGCCCATAAAACGCTGATGAATATTTCACAGCGTACGACATAACTGGCACGTGTCCAAAACCATTTTCATCTAATGCATGGCGAATTGCTGTTACGAAGCCGTCCATCATGTTTGATGGCGCAATAATGTCCGCTCCTGCCTTCGCTTGACTTACAGCTGTTTTCGCAAGAACTGCAAGAGACTCGTCATTTAAAATAATACCATCTTCAATTACACCGCAATGACCATGACTTGTAAATTGACATAAACATGTATCTGCAACTACTACTAGCTCAGGGAAATCGCCTTTAATTTGTTGAATAGCACGTTGTACAATTCCATGATCACAATATGCTGATGATCCAACTTCATCTTTTTCAGCAGGTAAACCAAATACAATAACAGAACGAATACCTAAATCAACAACTTCTTGCATTTCAGCTTGCAATAAATCTAAAGACATTTGATATACGCCTGGCATAGAAGGAACTTCATTACGAACATTTTCACCTTCTAATACAAAAATAGGGTAAATAAAATCTTCCGTATGTAAAAACGTTTCACGCACAAGTGCACGCATACTACCGCTTTGTCTTAAACGACGATGACGATTAAATTGTAAAGAGTTCATAGATTTCTATCCCCATTCTTTCATTTTATAGATTCACAAACACATTGTAGTAATGCTTCTACAGTGTACTCTTTCGGCACAATAACAGACGGAAAATAACGACTTGCCTCTTTTTCCGTAATAGGTCCTATACAAGCAATTGTACATTTTTTTGTCCATTCTCTCCAGTTTGCACCCTCAAGTAAACGAACAAAACTAGTAACAGTTGAAGGGCTCGTAAATGTAATAATGTCTACTTTCCCTAACTTCAATGCCGCTATAAGCTCTTGCTTTTTTTCTATATTCACTTTCGTACCGTATACGATTAGCTCATCTAGAGAAACACCAATTTCCCGAAGTGCAACCGGAATTACCTCTCTTGCTATATTCCCTTTCGGAAATAAAATACGTTCGTTTCCACTTAATTCTTTTAGAAACTCTTCTGCAAATGCTTCTGCAACAAATGAAGTTGGAACAAAATGAACTTGATAGCCCCTTTTTTCTAACTCTAATTTTGTTTTCACACCTACCGCAGCGATTTTAATGGTTAGCGGTAGTTTCTTGTTCAAACTATCTAGAAAAAAAGCTACACCATTTCTGCTCGTAAAAATAACCCAGTCATACGAATGTAGCTGCCCTTCAATATGTTGAATTTGCCTATGAGACATACCTTCCATATGCAAAAGCGGAATTTCCAATGGAATTCCGCTCTTTTCTTTCACTGCTACACTCATTTGTTTCGCTTGATGCTGGGCACGTGTAATCAATACCGTTTTTCCAGCGAGAGCGTTCATATTTATTGTTGCTCCTTATTTGCAGCAATAATGAGTTCTTTGGCGCCTTGTTTAATTAAACGGCCCGCGGCTTCTAATCCTACTTCCTCAGGATTAGTACCTACTACTGTCTCTTTTAATAAAACAGAGCCATCCATAGAGCCAACAAGAGCTGTTAATTCGATTGTATCGTTTTCTTTAAGGGTTGCATATCCAGCGATTGGAACTTGACATCCACCTTCAAGTTTATGAAGAAATACTCGCTCCGCTGCCACTGTTCTTTCTGTTATCGCATCATTCATATGCGCTAACAACTGCAATAAATCCTTATCATCCTCACGACATTCAATCGCTAATGCACCTTGTCCTACAGCAGGTACACATAACGTTTCATCTAAATGTTCTGTAATAACTTCATCATCCCAGCCCATTCTTTGTAATCCAGCTGTCGCTAAAATAATCGCATCGTAATCCTCTTCTTTTAATTTACGTAAACGTGTATCGATATTTCCGCGAATCCACTTCACTTGTAAATCTGGTCTCGCAGCGAGTAGCTGTGCACTACGTCTTAAACTACTCGTACCTAAAATAGCACCTTCCGCTAACTCTTTAAACGATGCTCCATTTTTTGAGATAAAAGCATCACGAGGGTCAACACGCTTTGGTGTACAGCCAATCATTAACCCTTCTGGAAGTACGGCTGGCATATCTTTCATACTATGTACAGCCATATCGATTTCTTTCGTAAGTAACGCATGCTCAATTTCTTTAACGAACAAACCTTTTCCGCCTACTTTTGAAAGAGTAACATCTAAAATCACATCACCTTTGGTGACAATTTCTTTCACTTCAAATTCATATGGTAAACCAAGTGCTTTTAACTGATCAATAAACCAGTTTGTTTGTGTTAATGCTAGCTTACTCTTTCGTGACCCTACAATAATTTTGCGCATAATTCTCTCTCCTCATTATAAATACCAAAAGTGGAAATTAGATAAACTACTTAATAAAAAAATGTTAACTAGCATTACGAGAAAGGCCCCTACATTCCACAGTACAATTTTCTTCCCTTGCAATACATCTGCCGCTCTTAAATACAAGCCCGCACAGTATACAAATAGAACGACAAACGAACCAATTACTTTCGTATCATACCAATGAAAATTATCTAATTTTGTATATCCCCATATACATCCTAATAAAATTGCTAGTAAGAAAAATGGAACAGAAAATAAATTTAATCCGTAAGACGTAGATTCAAGCTTCGGTAAATTCCCTAACCTTCTTAATCTCGCATTCCACTTTTTCTTTTTTAATAGGCGATATTGCAGTAAATACATAATAGAAAAAATAAATGATACCGTAAACGTTGCATAAGAAATAATCGCCATTCCAACATGCACGTATACAAGTTCTGAAACTAATTGCTCTGCAAGTACTGGCGACATCTTTCCGAGCGGTGTAAAAATAGAAAAAGCGCTTACGCCAAATGCAACAACATTTGTAAAGAAGACTAAAAAGTCAACGCGCATAAATCGATTTATGACTAACGACATCGTAATCAATAACCAAACATAAAAATAAATCCCTGATAATAAAGTTAAAATGGGGTTCGTTTCTGAATCTGTCGCCCTAAGCAACATAAAAATAGACTGCAATACCCATACAATCGAAAGTAACCAAAAAGCAAATCGGTTCGCCTTTCGGTTACTTTGGAAATAATCTATAAAATATAAACTAATGCTACAAGCATATAAAATAATTGCAATATGATAAATAATACTGTTATTTAAAAAACTCATCCGATCATCCTTCCAAATTATAAAGATGGAACGGATGGTGTCCACACTCTTTTATGTTCTACTTCTTCCGCACGACTCTCTACTTCTTCCGTTTCTAAATCGAAAATCTTCGCAAATAACGCTAATTTTTCGCTCGCTCCCTCTTCAGCAGCTATTTCTTTCGCTACTAAAATTGGGTCTTTTAATAATTGATTAATAATACTTTTCGTATGCTTACTAATGACTTTTTTCTCACGATCACTAAGGTTTGGTATTTTTCGCTCTAGGCTTACCATCGTTTCACTTTGGATTGCAAGTGCCTTATCACGAAGAGCTGATATTAATGGAACAACACCAAGTGTACTTAACCACGTTTTAAATAGAACAATTTCCTCTTCAATCATAAATTGAATTTTCTCCGCTTCTTTCAAACGCTCAGCACGATTTGCTTCCACTACTCCTTGCAGATCATCAATGTCATATAAAAAAGAACCTTCTAACTCATCAATCGCTGGATCAATATCACGTGGTACTGCAATATCAACCATAAATAAAGGGCGACCAGAGCGCATTTTCTCCACCTTTGTCATCATCTCTTTCGTAATGACATACTCAGATGCACCAGTTGAACTAATTAAAATATCTGCTTCTAATAATGCACATTGCAATTCGCTTAACGATTTTGCATGTCCCATATATTTCTCAGCCATTACTTCTGCTTTCGAAAGTGTCCTATTCATAACTGTTACTTTACGAGCACCACTTCCATATAAGTTTTGCAGTGCAAGTTCGCCCATTTTACCAGCACCAAGAATAAGCACATGACAATCTGTTAACTCGCCAAATATTTTCTTTCCAAGCTCAACAGCAGCATAACTAACAGACATTGCACTTTCCCCGATTGTTGTTTCTGAGTGGGCACGTTTTGCTAATGTAATGACTTGCTTAAACAATTCATTAAAAATTGTGCCTGTTGCTTTAACTTGTTGCGCTTCTAAAAAGCTATCTTTTATTTGACCTAAAATCTGCGTTTCTCCGACTACCATCGAATCTAAACCGCACGTTACGCGGAATAAATGATCTATTGCACCATCTTGTTCAAAAATAGTTAAATATGGCGCGACTTCTTCTATTTCAAGCTGAAACCAATCAGCTAAAAACTTCTTAATATAATACCGTCCCGTGTGTAATTGATCGACAACAGCATAAATCTCAGTGCGATTACAAGTTGATACAATGACATTCTCTAACACGCTCTTTTGATTTTGTAATGTAGTCATCGCTCGCTCTAGCTCTGCTGCCTGAAATGTGAGTTTCTCACGAAATTCTACAGGGGCTGTTCGATAATTTACACTAACAACAAGAATATGCACGCAGCATGTCCCCCTTCACCCGTTTTATCACTTTATCTACTATCATAATACAACTTTCCTCTTATGAATCTGACAATCGTGTGAACAACCGATTATTTTTTAATTATTCTCCGTATGTAATAAAGGAGATTCAGTAAACTAATAAAAAAATCTTCTACTTTATAATGATTATAAATTAATAACTCTATTTGTACGTTACCAAAAAAAGTCCTCATAATCAAGTGATGGAAACTATTCCATATAAATTATAACATCATCTTTCCTATCTTCTTTCATCATGAAGGAAAATATGTATGATTGTTCCAAAATGTAGCAAACACTTTCTCAATACAATGTATTTGACATTTTATTTCTTTTTCGTTATATTGATTTTACAAAATTAAATTGTGCACAACTTAATTAGAAGGGAGTTATGTATGACAGAGGACTCTTTGCATCTAGATAACCAACTTTGTTTTTCTATTTATGCCTGTTCTAGAGAGGTTACTCGTTTTTATCGACCTTATTTAGAAGAGATGGGTATTACGTATCCCCAGTACATTACTTTACTCGTACTATGGGAGCAAGATGGACTAACAGTAAAAGAAATTGGAGAACGTCTATTTTTAGATTCCGGTACGTTAACACCTATGTTAAAACGAATGGAATCATTAAAACTTGTAAAACGTGTTCGTTCCAAAGAAGACGAGCGAAAAGTTTGTATTGAATTAACAGAACAAGGCAAAGATTTAAAGGAAAAGGCTTGTTCATTACCGACAACGATGGCTACAAATTTAGGAATTACAGAGCAAGAATATCGCTCTTTATTAATTGAGCTAAATAAACTAATTGAAACAATGAAAACAATTAATGATGGAAAAGGGGAATAAATATGGATAAATTATATACTGCTTCAGTAACAGCAACAGGTGGAAGAAATGGGAAAGTAGTTTCAGATGATGGCATATTAAATCTTGATGTAAAAATGCCGAAAGCACTAGGTGGTGCAGGCGGAGAAGCAACAAATCCAGAACAACTATTTGCAGCTGGTTATGCAGCTTGTTTTGATAGTGCATTACAACTTGTCATTCGTACAAAACGTATGAAAGTAGAAAGTACAGAAGTAACCGCTCACGTTTCTATCGGAAAAGATACAGATGGTGGTTTTGGCCTATCTGCCGTGCTTGATGTACATGTCGCTGGCGTTTCACATAGCGAAGCAAAAGAACTTGTAGAAGCGGCTCACGGTGTATGTCCATATTCGAAAGCAACGAGAGGAAATATCGAGGTTACATTAAACGTAAAATAAAAAATGTAGTAAATAAAAAAACGCGCGACATTCGTCACGCGTTTTTTGTTTTTGTCATTTTATGAATTGCCTTCCACGCTTCTTCTTTTCCAAGTCCTGTTTCAGAAGAGAATAGAACGATTTCATCGCCAATTTCAACAGCAAGCGTTTCTTTTACAACTTTTAAATGCTTTTGCCATTTCCCTTTCGGGATTTTATCGGCTTTCGTCGCAATAATAATTGTTGGGATTTCATAATGCTTTAAGAAATCATACATCATCACGTCATCACTTGTTGGTTGGTGACGTAAATCAACTACTAATACAGCTGCGTCTAATTGCTTACGCGTTGTAAAGTACGTTTCAATCATTTTCCCCCATGCCGCGCGCTCCGATTTAGACACTTTCGCATATCCATAACCTGGAACGTCAACAAAATGCATCATCTCATTGATTAAGAAAAAGTTCAGTGTTTGCGTTTTTCCTGGTTTAGAAGAAATACGCACTAACTTTTTACGATTTAAAATTTTATTAATAAAGGAAGACTTCCCGACATTTGAACGACCTGCTAATGCAATTTCTGGTAAATCACTGTCTGGATATTGTTCTGGTTTAACAGCACTAATTACAATATCTGCTTTTGTTACTTTCATTGTTTCACTCCTACTAATGCGTGCTCCAATACTTCATCTAAATGAGATGCAAGCACAAACGTAAGGTTTTCTTTTACGCTCTCTGGAATATCATCTAAATCTTTCTCGTTTTCTGCTGGCAAAATAATTTTTGTTAAGCCTGCGCGGTGAGCACTTAATGTTTTTTCTTTTAAGCCACCAATTGGTAATACACGACCACGAAGTGTAATTTCACCTGTCATACCTACTTCTTTACTTACAGGAATACCTGTTAGTGCAGAAATAAGTGCCGTTGCCATCGTAATACCTGCTGACGGTCCATCTTTTGGAACTGCTCCTTCTGGAACATGAATATGAATATCATTTTTCTCATGGAAATTCGGGTCAATCTGAAGCTCTTCTGCACGAGAGCGTATATAACTAAACGCAGCTTGTGCTGATTCTTTCATAACATCCCCAAGTTTCCCCGTTAAAATTAGTTTCCCTTTTCCTGGCGCTACAGAAACTTCAATTGCAAGTGTATCGCCGCCTGCTGCTGTGTAAGCTAGACCTGTTGCCATACCAACTTGGTCTGTTTTTTCAGCTTGCCCATAACGGAATATGTGTTTACCAAGTAAATCAACAATCTTTTTCTCTGTCACAACGATACGTTTACGTTCTGCTGTAACGATAATTTTCGCTACTTTACGGCAAACTTTTGCAATTTGGCGTTCTAGCGTACGAACACCAGCCTCACGTGTATAATAACGAATAATTTCAAGAAGCGCCTCATCACGCACTTGTAAATTACCTTTTCGTAAGCCATGCTCTTTTAATTGTTTCGGCAATAAATGCTCACGAGCAATGTGTACTTTTTCAAGTTCTGTATAGCCAGCAATCGAAATGATTTCCATACGGTCAAGTAATGGACCTGGAATACTTGAAAGTGTATTAGCGGTTGCTACAAACATAACTTTCGATAGATCATATGGTTCTTCAATGTAATGATCACTGAAGTTATGGTTTTGTTCTGGATCTAATACTTCAAGTAATGCCGCTGATGGATCTCCACGGAAATCGTTAGACATTTTATCAATCTCATCTAATAAGAAGACTGGATTAACTGTTTTCGCCTTTTTCATACCTTGAATAATGCGTCCTGGCATTGCTCCAACATATGTACGGCGGTGACCACGAATTTCAGATTCATCACGCACACCACCAAGAGATGCACGGACAAATTTACGATTCAATGATGTTGCAATTGAACGCGCTAACGAAGTTTTGCCGACCCCAGGAGGGCCTACTAAACAAAGGATAGGTCCTTTTAATGAATTCGTTAACTTCTGTACAGCTAAATATTCAAGTACACGCTCTTTCACTTTTTCAAGACCGTAATGATCGTTATTTAAAATCTCTTCTGAATGAGCAAGATCAATTATATCTTCTGTTGCCTCTGTCCACGGAAGCGCTAATAACCAATCAATATAATTGCGAATAACACCACTCTCCGCAGAACTTGCTGGTAACTTTTCATAACGATCTAATTCTTTCAGCGCAGCCTTCATTGTTTCTTCAGGCATTCCTGACTGTTCAATTTTTTCACGAAGTTCTTCTACTTCTCCGCCCTTACCTTCTTTGTCGCCAAGTTCAGTTTGAATCGCCTTCATTTGCTCACGTAAGAAATATTCTTTTTGCGTGCGCTCCATTGAACGTTTCACTTTTTGTCCAATCTTCTTTTCTAGGCTAAGTAACTCTTGTTCATCTTGAATAATTGAAATAAGTGTATGTAATCGTTCTTTTACAGATACAATCTCTAGAATCTCTTGTTTCTGCTTCGTTTTAATCGGCAAGTGAGAAGCAATTAGATCAGCTAATCTCCCTGGTTCTTCTACATCAGCTACCGTTGCAAATGTTTCATTTGAAACTTTTTTCGAAACTTTAATATATTGTTCGAAATGCTCCAGTAACGTACGCATAAGAGCTTTCTCTTCTAAATCATCTTCTACTTCTTCAGTTACCGTTTTAATAGACACTTGTACTATATTTTCTTCTTCGATAAACTCTATTACTTCTGCTCTATGTAAACCTTCCACAAGGACACGAAGCGTACCGTTCGGCAATTTTAACATTTGCTTGACTTTCGCCACTGTACCTACACTATATATGTCATCTTCTTTCGGATCATCGATATTCATTTCTTTTTGCATTGCTAAAAAGATGATATTTTCATCCATTGCCGCCTGCTCTAGTGCTTGTATCGATTTATCACGTCCTACATCAAGATGCAAAACCATCGTTGGATATACGAGAACGCCTCTTAATGGTAGGAGGGGCACGATTCTTTCGTTCGTATTCATACTAGACATAGCACCTCCATAATAAATTAAACTCCTGTTCAACTATTTTATATTACAATACACCTAGATGCAATTGCTGAGATTCCTCGCAATTATAAATAGCTTATTTTTCTACCTCACGAAAAGAAAAAAGACTCCGATTAAGCATACAAACTTAAACGAAGTCTGGCAAATTTTATTATTGTTTATTTTTACATAGATTGTGCATCTGTTTCGTCTACGTTAGTATGTACATCTAGCTCTCTATGCGCATTTTCTTGCATAAATGTTAACTCAAATACTTCTTTTAACTTACGGACAGGAATAATTTCGATTCCCTTTATAGTATACAAAAATGGTTGCATATTTTCAGCAGGAATAATGACTTTCTTAGCTCCCGCTTTTTTCGCAGCTTTTATTTTTGCGTACACGCCACCAATAGGCTTTACTTCTCCGTGTATACTTATTTCACCTGTCATCGCTACTTCATTATTTACATATGTGCGATGCACCGCAGAATATACACCTGTTGCCATAGCGATTCCTGCAGAAGGTCCATCAATTGGGATACCACCTGGAAAATTAATATGTATATCGTATCCTTCTGGCAACACATCTAAAGAACGAAGTACTGTTAATACATTATCAACAGAGCCTTTTGCCATACTTTTACGGCGAATCGATTTCGTTTGACTACCAATACTTTCTTCTTCTACAATTCCGGTAACATTTACCGACCCTTTATCTTTCGCCGGAATTGCTGTTACTTCAATTTCTAATAACGCACCTGTATTTGGTCCGTATACAGCAAGACCATTTACAAGACCAATCCTTGGAATCGGATAAATGTGCTTTTCGTATTTCGGTGTAAGCTGACTTGAGTGAACAACCCACTCTATATCTTCATCTTTAATGAAAGAACGTTCTTCATTTATCGCCATACCAGCAGAGATTTGCACGAGATTAATCGCTTCTCGTCCATTTCTTGCATACATCCCAATCATTTCAATACCATTTTCGCCTATTTGCATTTCTACTTTTTCCGCGGCATTTTTCGCTACTTTTTGAATTTCTTCCGTATCTAATTCACGGAAAAATACTTCTAAGCAACGTGACCGAATAGCAGGAGGAATTTCCTCTGGCGAACGTGTCGTTGCTCCAACTAAGCGAAAATCTGCCGGTAAGCCTTTTTGGAAAATATCATGTATATATGTTGGGATCATCGTATTTTCTTCACTATAGTACGCACTTTCTAAAAATACTTTTCGATCTTCTAACACCTTTAACATTTTGTTCATTTGAATCGGATGGAGTTCGCCAATCTCATCAATAAACAAAATACCACCATGCGCATCTGTTACAGCACCTTTTTTCGGTTGCGGAATACCTGCTTGTCCCATCGCCCCAGCACCTTGATAAATCGGATCATGCACCGAACCAATTAAAGGGTCTGCGATACCACGTTCATCAAACCGAGCTGTCGTCGCATCAAGTTCAATAAATGTTGCATTCGTACGAAATGGAGATTTAGGATTTCGTTTCGCTTCTTCTAATACAAGACGTGCTGCCGCTGTTTTCCCAACACCTGGCGGGCCATATATGATTACATGTTGCGGATTCGGACCACAAAGAGCCGCTTTTAACGACTTAATCCCGTCCTCTTGCCCTACAATATCTAAAAAGGTTGTAGGACGCACCTTTTCTGCTAGCGGCTCTGTTAAAGAAATCTCACGCATTTTACGAAGCTGTTCTAATTCTTTTTTCGATTCTCGATCAATTGAAACTTTTTGTGTTCGTTGATTTCGAAGTAAATGCCAGAAATATAATCCGACAATTACACCAAAAACAAGTTGAACAACTAAAAATATATTTGTCCAGCTCATTATTTATTTCCTCCCGCAATATTTTATCTCTTAGTATTTCCGCGGAGGAACGTAGCTAAACATAAAGAAAAACAGCAATTATAAAAATTGCTGTTTCCCTTTCGCATTATGCAGATGTTTTTGTATCAAGTACAGTACCGTCTTGTAACACCAATTTTGGCGGTTCATTATCAGCTACTGTTTCTTTTGTAAGAATACACTTCTCGATATCTTTACGAGATGGAAGTTCGAACATTACATCAAGCATTAAGCCTTCAATAATAGAACGAAGTCCACGAGCACCCGTTTTACGTTCAATTGCTTTTTTCGCAATTTCGATTAGTGCACCTTCTTCAAACTCTAACTCAACATCGTCAAGCTCCAATAGTTTTTGGAATTGCTTAACAAGTGCATTTTTCGGTTTCGTTAAAATATCAACAAGAGCATCTTCATCAAGTGGCTCTAGGTTCGCAATAACTGGAAGACGACCGATAAACTCTGGAATTAAACCAAATCTTAAAAGATCCTCTGGTAATACGTGAGATAAAACATGCTTCTCATTTACATCAGCATTTTTCTTCTCAGAACCAAATCCAATTACTTTCTCACCAAGGCGACGTTTAATAATCGGCTCAATGCCATCAAACGCTCCACCACAAATGAATAAGATGTTCGTTGTATCAATTTGAATGAACTCTTGGTGCGGATGCTTACGACCACCTTGAGGTGGAACGCTTGCTACAGTACCTTCTAAAATTTTCAGAAGTGCCTGCTGCACACCTTCACCAGATACATCACGTGTAATTGATGGATTTTCGGACTTACGTGCCACTTTATCAATCTCATCAATATAAATGATTCCTTTTTCCGCTTTCTCTACATCATAATCAGCTGCTTGAATTAATTTTAGTAAGATATTTTCTACATCTTCCCCAACATATCCAGCTTCTGTTAAAGATGTTGCGTCCGCGATTGCAAATGGAACATTTAAAATACGCGCTAACGTTTGTGCCAGTAATGTTTTACCACTACCTGTTGGCCCGATAAGTGCGATATTACTCTTCGCTAATTCTACATCATCAATTTTGCTGTTAGAATTAATGCGTTTGTAATGATTATATACCGCTACCGCTAGTGCTTTTTTCGCGCTATCTTGCCCGATGACATACTCATCTAAGATTTCACGAATTTCTACCGGTTTCGGTACATCTTTGAATTCTACTTCTTCGTCCTTCGCAAGCTCCTCTTGTACAATTTCAGTACAAAGTTCGATACACTCGTCACAAATGTAAACACCTGGACCTGCCACTAACTTTCGAACTTGCGTTTGTGTTTTACCACAGAAAGAACATTTTAATTGCCCTTTTTCATCATTAAATTTAAACATATTTTCACACCCCTTACAAAGTGCTAACCTCTTGCCTTCGTATGTACACGATAAATGTATCGTATGTAAATACATATTATGTCACTACGTGGCGAGAAATACAAATAATATGACTAGTTATGTACAAATAAAAAAATTTTAAAACTTTTGAAATATGTATATTCGACTTGTAAAGGAACATTTCCTTCTCCATCGAAAAGTTTTATAAATATATTTCTATATTTATAAAACAAGGCACGATTAAAATCGTGCCTTGTTATTTTATTATGCAGCGTTTTCTACTAAGAAGTCTACAGCTTTACGCACTTTAAGATCTTCAGCTAAAGCGTCTACACTTCCAAGAGCTTGCTTGATAGCGTCTACTGGCATACCGTACATTTCAGCCATTTTTTCAACTTCTGCAGTTACTTCTTCTTCAGTAACCTCGATGTTTTCAGCTTCAATGATAGCTTCAAGAACAAGATTGATTCTTACACGTTTTTGTGCATCTTCTTTCATTTGCTCTTTTAATTTGTCAGCGTCAGTACCTGTGAATTGGTAGTAAAGCTCAAGGTTCATACCTTGTTGGCTTAAACGTTGCTCGAATTCACGAACCATACGATCTAACTCAGTGTTGATCATAGCTTCTGGAATTTCGATTTCAGCGTTAGCAGCAGCTAATTCTACTACTTCGTCACGTACTTTGTGCTCAGCTTCGTGCTTTTTGCCTTCTTCTAAGTTTGTGCGAAGTTTTGCTTTTAATTCATCAAGAGTTGCAACCGCTTCGTCTGCTTCTTTAGCGAACTCGTCGTTTAACTCAGGAAGTTCTTTTGTTTTGATTTCGTGAATTGTTACTTTGAATGTTGCTGGTTTGCCAGCTAATTCAGCAGCATGGTACTCTTCTGGGAATGATACTTCAACGTCTTTAGACTCACCAGATTTAAGACCGATTACTTGCTCTTCGAAACCTGGGATGAATGTACCAGAACCGATTGCTAGAGAGTAGTTTTCGCCTTTTCCGCCTTCAAATGCTTCGCCATCAACGAAACCTTCGAAGTCGATTACAGCTGTATCACCGTTTTCAACAGTTCCTTCTTCTTTAACAACTAGTTCAGCTTGACGCTCTTGTAAAGATTTTAATTCGTTCTCTACATCTTCGTCAGTTACAGTTGTTTCAACTTTTTCTACTGCTAAACCTTTGTACTCACCTAATTTAACTTCAGGTTTCACTGTAACTTTTGCAGTGAAGATAAGGTTAGCATTTTTTTCGAACTTCTCGATGTCGATTTCAGGATGATCAACTGGGAAGATACCAGCTTCTTCAATCGCTTCACCGTATGCTTTTGGTAAAATGATATCTAAAGCATCTTGGTATAAAGATTCAATACCAAAGCGTTGTTCGAATAATGGACGAGGCATTTTTCCTTTACGGAAACCTGGTACGTTAATTGTTTTTACTACTTTTTTGAACGCAGCGTCGATAGAGTTGTTTACTTCTTTAGCATCAACTTCGATTGTTAAAACGCCAACGTTACCTTCTAATTTTTCCCATTTTGTAGACATTTATTCTTTCCCTCCAACTATAATAATGTATGCACATACCTCTATAGATTAAAATCTTCATTATCTCTTTTTTGAAATAACAAATACACAAATAACCCTCTAGCAAAAGCTTTCAGATATAATGTTCCAATCTACTAATTGCCCAGAAGACAACTACGGTATATTTTGTTCGAGAATAATATGAAACATATTAAGTAAGAGAATTGCACTTCTCTTCTCTTACAAACAGGCAGATTTCTGCCTTTTGCAACCCTTACATTATAACATAGAATATGCTCGTTTCAAGAACTGAACGATTCTTTTTCATAATTATACGGGCAAATATCCTTCTCTTTCAACACGTAATAACCATTGATAGGCAATATGAAACTCTTCCAATTCGATATTATATGCTGCCATAAGCTCTTCTTCATCAATAGCCAATCCGAAACGCTTTCTTCCAATTCTCTCTAAAACAGCTGACCAAATCTCTTCTTTATCCATTAATAGAGCGAATGGGAAAACGCTAATTTGCAACTCTTTCCAATATGTAACCATCGCTTCAAATATATCGGGATAATTTTGCTCTAATCGGCTTGATAATTTATGTATAATGTTATTGGATTGCTCCTCATTATGACCTGTAAATGCTGGAATCACCTTAATCGTATTTCCAAACTTTTCTACCTCTATTTCTTCTTCTACCTGACTTTCTATCATTTTATACAAAATAGAAGTTTTCAAATAGGGGTGCTGCTCTTCGTCTATTAAAAATTTCTTTAAAACAGGTAATGCAAGATCTAAATCTTTTAACGAAAGTCGCTGAATCGCTCTTAGCTTCTGTCCAAAGTTTTCTCCAAAAATTTCATTAGTAAACTCATCCAATTCAAAGTTTGAATCCACTAGCGATGCGTCTCCCTCATTTAGCATACCTTCTGCAAATAAAGCAAGCTGCGCTAATTTTTCCTTTTGATCAGGCATTATATCTTTCGTTTGTAAAACCTTTTCAACAGTTTCAATAACACCTTCATAATCATTTGTTTGAACTAAAATTGTTACGTACGTTTCAAGAATATCACCAAATAAGACAACTCCTGTTTTAAGCAACTGTTCACATTTATCTTTCGCTTCTTCCATACGTTTTAATTCGAGTAAACAAATAACTGAAGCTAATTCCGTTTGTTCCGTTTCCGCATTATACTGACGTAATATTTCAAAGCAACGCAATGCATCTTCGAATTTCCGCTCTTTCAGCGCTAAAAAACCTTCATCAATATAGCGCTCTGATAGTTGTGGAAACAATACGACCGTATTTTCTTTTTTATCCATACGTCCGCCTCTTTTTCTTGATTTTAATTATGCTCAAAGTAAATATATCAAATGCGTAATGAGAACACAACATCCCTAAATCATTTGTTTGAAATATAAAAATATTTAATTTTTATATTCCGATACGAGTAAATCTCCACTAAAAATTAAAATTGTACAAATAAAAATCCCCAGCAACAAGCGCAGAGGATTCATCATTAATGGAAAGCTTTTATAATTGTGGGGTATATTACAAGGGTAATAATTTGGAGAACAATAATTGCCATAACAATCATGCTAAAATAGAAGATTGGTTTACTTCGCTTCATTAAAAACATAATAATAAGCATCGTACAAGCAAACAAACTTAAGAAGAACAAACTTGTTGTCGAACTAAGTATACCACTTGGGACAAAGAACAATAACACTACACTACAAGTACCTATAATTCCAAATAACCATTCCATTCATTCACTCATTCCCTTTCCCTCTCATAGCTGTTTTCTCTAAGCAATCAAATGTTTCACAACATCGACTACATACGTTAATTTCTCATACGCTACAAATCCAAAAGCAACCGTTAAGCCCGTTACAACTAACCCTTTCATCATTTCTTCCTCCTCGTTTTATCGTTGTTATCTTCATTATAAAAGATTAGCAATTTCTTACCATCGAACTACCTTACAGTTACCTTACAGAATTGTAAGATTTCAAAAAGGGATTGAAAAACACCTCATATCGCTTGAGGTGCTTTCACGAAATTTCTCTATAATCACTTGCAAAATTAGCTTTTTTCTCTTGGTTACTTTTCGGCGAATCGACTCTTAGACTAATAGATTTACTAAATAATTTAGGATCAAAATAATTATGCGTTACTTTTCTTAACTTACCTTCAGATATTTTCGTATTACAAGAAAACAAAAAATGAAAATCATGTTAATATATTTTTGTACAATTAAGAATTTAATTTACAAGGGGGATTATATATGTTCAAAAAAGTAGCTGCTGATGTTTTAGGGTTAAGCGATGTAGGTTCTGTCATTACACCGAAAGATTACGATAAAGTTGATGCTGATGATTACGTGATGCACGAAGATGAAGAGAAAATTTATTTTCTAATTAAATCCAAATCAGATGAATATTGCTTCACAAACAAAGGATTACTCCACCTAGATGGTACAAGCGCAACAAGTAAAAAACGCACACTGCGCCGCTATAGCTATAGTAAATATCAAATTAAAAACGTAGCACTTGAAACTGCAGGAACGATTGATTTAGATATAGAAATTAAGTTTCAAATGGGAGATGAGCATTACTCAATTGATGTTCATAAAAAACATATTGAAGAATTAAAAGATTTATATAAGGCTTTACTTAAAATTGAAGAAATTTCATACGACAACGACATTACATTACAATATGCACATAAAAGTTTAGATATGGCATCTAATGCTTTCAGCCGTATTTCAAACGCACAAGTAAACTTAGCAGAGCAATTTAAAGAGATGAACGAGATTGCCTTTAACTGGCTTGTTGATACGAAGAAACAATACAATGTGAAAGATTATGGTTTTGTATTTGAGAAGTTTATTAATAACTAATTTAAAACAAAAAACCTTGTTATCAAAAGATAACAAGGTTTTTTTAGCGTCCCAGGAGAGATTCGAACTCCCGCTCCGCCCATTCCATACTATTTTATATATTTTGATCGCAGTCTTAATATATCTTCTCCTTCGCGAATGCCTGCCGATCCCTTCCTCACATTTTTTACGACAGTCCAATTCGGATTAGTTTCATCACCGATGTTCTGTACTGTAAAGTTGCCGTCACCATATTTCCGTTGACCTTCTGCCAATTTCTCCGTTAAATCATTCTCTTTTGTTCTCGCCATCTTTGCGCCATCTCCCTTTTTATACAACCTTCTTAAACTGTCCAACTAATCACACGTCCAGTCAATTGGAGATTCTCGTTTTCCGCTTCTATTAATTGTAACACACTATCAGGGATAAGTTCCGATAACGGCTACTCAATCACACTAGAATGGTAAAAACTTTTATAACATTGCAAGTGAACAATTAGGAGAATCTGGATATGGATTTGAGTTCTACCATAAGCCTATTGATTCTTTAAATTAAATATGAGGAACAGGGCGCATAAAGTGTAACTTTAATCAACCCTCACCAATCGGACTTTTATGGACAGCCCGACCCCACCTAACTTCTTTGCTTCCGCTGAATTTTGAGGTGGGGGTCTTACTGCCCGGCAAATAGCGGGATAAACGGCGCTCTTTTTATTTAAGAAAAAGAAGTACATATGCAACTGCTTAATATCGAAGGAAAGGTCGCAGATATTAAGAATGAACTACACTTATAACCCAAACATCAATTTTTAGACAAACAAAAACCTTGTTATCAAAAGATAACAAGGTTTTTGTTAGCGTCCCAGGAGAGATTCGAACTCCCGACCGTACGCTTAGAAGGCGTATGCTCTATCCGGCTGAGCTACTGGGACATGGAGCGGGTGAAGAGAATCGAACTCTCGACCAGAGCTTGGAAGGCTCTTGTTTTACCACTAAACTACACCCGCATATGTTATTTTCTTTTCTTCGTTAGCGCCGTTGCCCTATCGACAATATTTATTATATGTATAACCATACATAAAGTCAACACCTTTTTTAAAAGAGGATAAATTTTATTATCCTCTTTTAAAAACTGCTTGTTCAACTAGTTGTCCGTCTAATGTTTCAAAACGAACTTCCATTTGATTTTCATCCATTTCTAATACAGCAAATGTCTTTTCTACACGCTGACGTGGTAATAAAATACTGCCTGGATTAATAAATAAAACGCCGTCGATTAATTCCGCACCTAATACGTGAGAATGTCCGAAGCATGCAACTTGCGCTCCTACTTCTTCCGCATGGTACGCTAGCGTTTGTAATGTCATTTTCACATTATGGCGATGTCCATGCACAACTAAGAAGCGAATTCCATTTACATCAGTTACAATTTCATCTTGAAAGTTAGCATAATCACAGTTTCCTTTTACAACACGGAAACCTTGCATTTCTTCATGAGCAGGCGTTAGCTCTGAATCACCGCAATGAATCATGATATCTACTTTCCCTTCATATTTCTCTTTCAACTGCTGTAATTCCTTCACAGAGCTATGACTATCGCTTACGATTAAAGCTTTCATCATACTCTCTCCCTTATTCTCCTAAAAACCATTCCGGGATTTTTTCTTCTAACTTACGAAGAGCACGACCACGGTGGCTAATAGCATTTTTCTCATCTGAACTTAATTCCGCCATTGCTTTTTTGTATTCTTCCACATAAAAGATCGGATCGTATCCAAAACCATTTTCTCCGCGGCGTTGTTCTAAAATAAATCCTTCACATGTCCCATTTACAATGACAGGCTTTTTATCACCTTCAGGGAAAGCAACTGCTAATGCACAATAGAAACGTGCTTTACGCTTTTCAAAGTCAATGCCATTTAATTCTTGTAACACTTTATCGATATTTGCTTGATCATTTTTCGGTTCACCAGCAAAACGCGCTGAATACACTCCTGGTTTTCCGTTTAAAGCATCTACAATAAGACCCGAATCATCCGCAATTACGATCGAATTCAGCTGTCTACTCAAACTATCCGCTTTTAAGATCGCATTTTCTTCAAATGTTTCACCTGTTTCTTCAACTTCTTCAATATGAGGAAAATCGTGTAATGATTTTACTTCTAAATCAAATCGCTCAAATAACTCAGCAAACTCACGTACTTTACCCATATTTTTTGTCGCTACAACAACTTGTTTCATACTTTCCACCTCTACTCTATATGAGATACGATGTCGCCTAAAGCTTCTTTTTGCATATCAATCAGTTGGAAAATGCCTTTTTCCGCAGCATCAAGTAGTTCATTTAACTGCGCTCTACTAAACGTCGCTTCTTCTCCAGTTCCTTGCACTTCAACAAATTGGCCTTTTCCAGTCATAATCACGTTCATATCAACGTCTGCTTTAGAATCTTCTGCATAGTTTAAATCTAAAACAACACCTTGCTCTTCAACAATCCCTACTGACGTTGCTGCTAAATAATCTTTTACTGGAATTTTAGATACTTTTTCTGCTTGTAATAACTTCTCAAAAGCTAGTACCATCGCTACATATGCACCTGTAATAGACGCTGTTCTCGTTCCACCATCTGCTTGGATAACATCACAGTCAATCCAAACTGTTCTCTCGCCAAGCGCTTCTAAATCAACTACCGCACGTAATGCTCGTCCAATTAGACGCTGAATTTCCATTGTACGTCCTGTTACTTTCCCTTTGCTTGACTCTCTAATTGTACGTTGTTCTGTTGCACGCGGAATCATCGCGTATTCAGCTGTTACCCAGCCCTTTCCTTCTCCACGCATAAACGGTGGTACACGCTCTTCAATTGTCGCTGAGCAAATCACCTTTGTATCCCCAACTTCAATTAATACAGATCCCTCTGGATGTTTTAAATAATTCGTATGAATATGTATATGGCGTAATTCTGTTTTCTCTCTACCATCTACTCGCATAAAAATAACCTCCTCTTAATTACTACTCGTTAGTATAGCCAATTTTAAATGTATGATATGTATACAATAAAAGAAGGAGAACCCAAAAAGCAATTCTCCTTTCTTACTTAAGTATATCAAATTATTCAAGATTAAAAACTACCTGTATTCACGTTTTCTGGACGATCTACAGGTTTTATTAACTTTCCGCCCTTTTCATCTATAAGATTTGCTTTTCCATTCACTTCAATAGAAACATTTTTCACACCTTTCTTTTCTGTTAAAGATAAAACTAACGACTTCAATACGTAATTTGAAATCATATTTTTATCTGGGTTTACAAATATATTTTCATTAAAGTTTAATGTAAGATTTCCGTCTTGTAATTTCGGATTCGTAATAAGCTTAACGCCTGGATTAAAATCATTCAGGAGCGATTGATGAATCGGACCTTTTACAAGCTCATCTATAATTGCTGCATAATCATTTTCTTTTCCTTCAGCAACGCGGCGCGTTACTGGTACGTAATATTGCTGTTTATTATTATTTTGCGCCATAAAATACAGTGTGACTGGTTTTGTATTTGTTACATCTGCTACTTGTTCATCATCGAAGTTAATACCATTTGCACGGCTCACTCCTTCACCAAGCGGTGTACCACCAACAGGCATCTTTGCCAATTTCTCACCATTTATTTGGAACTGCACTTGTTTTATCTCTGTAAATTGCGTCAACGTCCACGCTATAGATTCAACGATTTGCCGCTCTTCTTCTTTCACATAGTTTTTCATTTCTTTAGAGAAATCAATAACTGCCGTCCCGTCCTTTTTCAAATCTAAGGTCATCGTTGTATTCGCCGGAATGACTGCACGAAACCCATTCGGTAATAAATTCGTTACTGGTCCATCTTTCACAAGGTATTCTAACGTTTGCTTCACAGTCTCATTTGCTTTCGGAGTAGGTATAGCTAATGTTTGTGGTACAACATAACCATTTTTATCAACAAGGTATAGTTCTCTATTTACCATTTGCCCTTGCTTATCTTTTTTAGCTACTTCTTTCTTCCCACCCTCTGTATACGTAACTTGTTTTGGCGGATCAATTTGTTCAGTTGCTTTCTCCTGATTTATAAAGCCACACCCTGTTAGTAAAACAGCGCTCACAGTAGCACCAACAACCCATTTAAAAGTGGATTTAGGCATGCCATTCCCCCCTAAAATCTAAGTTTGTACTATTATGTATACGAGCCGTTTCACATTTTAGAACAAGCTGTGCCTCTTATATAGTGAAACTTTAATCAGTGGGAGTTTTGTTCATTCCCCACATAACTTCTTTTCTTCCGCTGAATTTTGAGGTGGGGGTCTTACTGCCCGGAAAATAGCGGGATAAACAAAAACTCCTGATTTCTCAGGAGCTTACTTATATGAATTCTACTATTATTCTTTTTCTAAATGAATATGCTTCACATTTTCAATCGGTTGACCGAACCATTTTGATGCAATTTCTTTAAACAAGCCTATTTTTCCTGTTGTTAAGAAGAGATGATCGCTTTGTTCTTCTCCTTCATTCAACATTTTACTATGATATAAGATTGTACTTACTTCACGTGCTGTTTCATCACCAGAACTAATTAGTTGTACTTTATCTCCCATTACTTTTTTAATAACAGGTCCTAAAATCGGATAATGTGTACACCCTAATATAAGAGTATCAATATCGGTACTTTTCAGTGGTTGCAGCGTTTCTCTTACAACTTCGTACGCCATTTCACTTTCGAAATTCCCACTCTCTACAAGTTCAACGAAAGGTGGACAAGCTAAACTTTCTACCATAACACGGTTATTAATAGACTTTAACGCCTCTTCGTATGCACCACTTTTCACGGTTCCAATCGTTCCAATAATCCCAACATGATACGTGTTTGTCACTTTTAAAGCTGTACGTGATCCTGGGTGAATAACTCCTACTACTGGAATTGGTAATTGTTTTTGCATCTCTTCTAATACAACTGCAGTTGCTGTATTACACGCAATAACTAACATTTTAATATTTAAATCTAGTAAATGCTCCGTCATTTCCCACGTAAATTGACGCACTTCTTCTCGAGAACGTGGACCATAAGGACAACGTGCTGTATCTCCTAAATATATGATACGCTCTTTCGGCAACTGACGAATTAATTCCTTCGCTACTGTTAAACCGCCAACTCCTGAATCGATAACACCGATTGCTCTATTCAACTTCATCACCCGTTTTCTCATTCATCATCTTTTATGTTTATCATTATATTTTACACACTTTAAGTTCGCTCACTTCAAATGCTTCTGTATGAAAATTTTCATTTGCCCATGTATAGACTAGGACCTTTTTTATTTTGCTCCTTTTTTTCGTAATTTGCAAGACAGAAAAATAACCGACCTTCTATAAGAAAGTCGGTTTCTTCTATATAAGGTGCATATTCATTGCTCCATCTTTTTTTGAAAAGAAGACATTCCCATTAATAAGAAGAAATGAGCAGAAATTAAAATGACGAGCAAAATAAAATTCAATCGATAACTATTTGTAGATTCCATAATTTTGCTCGCTACAGCTGGTCCAAATGCCATACCGAAAAAGTTAATTAAATTATATAAACCAAGACCAACTCCAACTTTAGCTGGATTTAATGTTTTGGGTATAAATGTGTTTAATGATACTTGAATTGCCGAATAACTCATAAATGTTAAAATAACCGCAAATAAAATAAAGAGTAAGTTCCCATTCGGAATAATCCCTAAAATTAAAAAGCCCATGATCATAACTACAGACGCTACATACATCATCCTCACATTCCCAAACGAAGGAATAATCTTTCCGGTAATAACACTAGATACAATACCAAAGAGAGATGCAACAAACAATACAATTCCAATAACGAATGGAGACAATCCGTGTCCTCTTCCTAACAGTAATGGTAATAATAATAAACTAGCACATAACGCCACATTAATGATAAATCCGACCGCTATTAAACGAAGTAATGGTTTATTTGTAAACAACTCAATATCAATAAACGGCGACTCTGTTCTCTTCATATGAGCCCTGAATAAAAATAGGAAAGCAACAGATAACACAAAAAGCCAACTATTAATATTCACTCCTAATAAAATGGTCGTAATCAATACAAATAATAAAACTGCTCCAATGAAATCAAAGCGAAACACTTCATCGGTATGTTGCGCCTCTTCTGGCATAAATTTTACGAGCAAGAAAATACCAATCATTGAAATAACCATAAATAAAAATAAATACGGCCACCCTAACGTATTTGTAATTGCCCCACCAACTAAAGGTCCAATACCAACCGCTAATGCAATAGAAGAACTAATCATTGCTAACGCACCCGGTTTTTTAGCTGGAGCAACTAATTTTGCCACCGCAATCATACTGAGCGCAATAAACGCTGCTCCCCCGCTCGCCTGCACTAACCTTGCGAAAATGATAATCTCATAAGATTGATTCACAAACCCAACAATAGAACCAGCTACAAATATGATAATAGAAATAATTAATAGCCTTTTTACACTGTAACGATCAGCCAGTTTTCCATATATCATCGAACCAATACCGACAACTAAAGAATACCCCACTACAACCCAACTTACTTTCGATTGACTAATTGATAAATCATTGGCAATATCCTCTAGCGCTACATTAAATAACACAGCGTTCATCGGTCCTAACAAAACAATAAAACATAATGTAAAAACAAACCATTTCGAATGGTTACTTATATCTTTCCCCATGTGTAACACTCTCCTGATTGCAATTTTAAAATTGTCAAACTATAGATGAAAAATGAAGTTATTTAAATGTTGTATCACCACTAAACAACTTCATTAAATGTATAAAAGGTACTACCTTATCGCGCGATAAAGTGAAACTTTAACCAGCCCTCATCAATCGGACTTTTACGGGCAGTTGATCCCCCACCTAACTTCTTTGCTTCCGCTGAATTTTGAGGTGGGGGTCTTACTGCCCGGAAAATAGCGGGGTAAATTGAATTCGACACGAAACAAGAATGTTGTTCGATATTCATGGAACTATCATAGTTTCAGCATTACAGTTTGTCAACGAAAAATATACAAACTAAACTAATTTAGCCTTTTTAGTTTACTTTGTTCGAAATTTATTATACACTAATTTCGAATCCGATATGAGAAGGACTGGCATGATTATTCAAATTTGCATTTTTTAACTTAATAAAACGAAACGAATACAGAACTTTTATATAGAAGAGACATTATAGGAGGATTATGATGAAGAAAAAAATGTTAGTTGTATTAACAAGTGTAGAAAAATATCCAAATTTAAATAGGGCTACCGGACTTTGGCTTGGTGAAGCTGTACATTTCGTAAAAAAAGTAGAAGAAGCGGGTTACGAAGTCGATTATGTCAGCCCACAAGGCGGTTATACACCAATTGATCCACATAGTTTAGCAATGGCGGAGAGCGTCGATTGGGAATGGTATCAAAAGAAAGAGTTTATGAATCGCCTCGGTTCTACAATGAAACCGAGTGAAGTGAATCCAGAAGACTACGCTGTTATTTATTACGCAGGTGGTCACGGGGTTATTTGGGACTTCCCAGAAAATAAACAACTTCAAAATATTTGCCGCAACATTTATGAAAACGGCGGAATTGTTTCTTCCGTTTGTCATGGAGCTGCTGGTTTATTTCATATTACATTAAGTAATGGGGATCGTTTAATTAGTGGTAAGAAGGTAACAGGCTTTTCAAATGAAGAAGAAAAATTAGCTGAATTAGATCAATTCGTTCCATTTTTAACAGAAGATGAACTCATTAAAAATGGAGGACTTTACGAAAAAGCCGCGCAACCGTGGGAAGCTTATGCTTTAGAAGATAATCGTGTTATCACTGGTCAAAACCCAGCTTCAGGTGGTCCAGTAGCCGAATTAGTATTAAAACAGTTGCAAAAATAATATGTACTAAAAAAGCAGATTTCCCTCTATTAAGGGAGATCTGCTTTTTTACGAAATCATTTGCAAAATAGCAATAACTTCTTTTTCAATTTCCGAATCATCAATTGCATCTATATACTCTGGTTTAAAAAGTTGATACTTCTTCAATTGATAAAAATCAAGTATCGCTTTCTTTAACGTAATATCGTACTGAATACAAAAAGAATGATCTATAATACGTCTTAACATCACATCATCTTGCACCATAAATAATTGTGCGTTCATCTTATTAAAGTAGCCTTGTTCCATACCCGCTTCAAAAAACATTTGCAAATTATGATTACGATTTTGTTGTGCAGCGACTAATTGATCCGACAAATGCGGATATGCTTCTTTCAAATCTTGCAAAAAAACATCCGAAATATATGTCACACATTTTAAAGAATGGATAAATGTCTTTTGGAACCGTTCTGTAAATGACATACTTTCATCTTGATTATCCGCATCACCTTCGAGTAGATAGTTCATGAAATCCTCTACTACCGCCTCAATAATTTCATCTTTCGAAGAAAAACGTTTATATAAAGTAGCTTTACTAATATCCATATATTTCGCAATTTCATCTATTTTCAATTGGCTAAAACTCGCCTTTCTAATAACGGGCTTGATTTTATTAATATAAGTATTTGCACATGCGACTTTTCTCATTTAAAAGAGCCTCCCCTTTTGTCCATACAAAATAGTATAGCAAATTCACGAATGATTATAAATGAAGTTATTATACTTATTACGCCTTTTTAGTTTATTACATTTTCATATACTATACATAAAAAACTATAATCCATTATCACCAACTGGACGGTTACAAACCAATTTTGAGGGGGGAATTTTAGGATAAAGTGAAACTTTAATCAACCCTCACCAATTGGGCTTTTACGGGCTGCTCGGCAAATAGCGGGATAAAAATACCCACTACCTTTGTTAGTAGCGGGTACTTTTTCTATAATTTATTTACAGCCCTTTTTATAGCCTTACCTATTTCCACGCTAGACTGTGGATTTTGTCCTGTAATTAAATGCCCATCTACTACCACATGCGGCGTAAAATTGGGAGCTACATAAAACAAAGCTCCTTCTTCTTTCAACTTACTTTCTAACAAAAACGGAACGCGCTTTTCTAAATGTACAGCTTTTTCTTCATCGTTTGTATAACCTGTTATACGCTTACCGGCAACAAAAAACGAGCTATCCTTATTTTTCACACCGACAAAGGAACTTACTCCGTGACAAACAGCCGCTACAATCCGGTTATCGTTATACATATTCTCAATTAAATTTGCTACATATGGATTACCTGGAAAATCTACAATCGCCCCGTGGCCACCACCAAATAAAACCGCATCATAATCCGAGAAATGAACATTTGAAATCGGCCTCGTATTTTGCAATAAAGAAGCTACATGCTTGAATTCACGAGGTATACCATTCGGAATAGACACTCTATCTATAGGTACTCTCCCGCCTTTTATTGACACAATATCAACATCAAACTTAGCCTTTTTAAATAAATGATAAGGAGCTGCGAGCTCTTCAAGCCACAAACCAGTCGGGTGTCCATTCATATCATGAGCACTTGTTGAAACTAACAGTATCCTTTTCAACTTATCCCCTCCTTATTACCTATTTATGTATGGAGTGTTCTTATCATTCATATAGCAAGTGAAGCAAACAAAAAAATAGCCGACTCTTTGTATAAAAGTCGGCTGCTTTCTTATAGTTCGAGCTCTCCCATACGAAGAAGCTCAACAACTGCTTGTGAACGTCCTTTAACCCCTAGCTTTTGCATTGCGTTTGAGATGTGGTTACGAACTGTCTTTTCACTTATAAAAAGTTCACCTGCAATTTCCTTCGTTGTTTTATCTTGAACCAGTAATTCAAATACTTCTCTTTCTCTCTTTGTGAGTAAAGGTTTAGATTGATACGCTTTTTCCTTCAACTGGTATAACCCTCCTTGCTTAAGCCAGAGCTGTGTATGTGTAAGTTGGGTGTTTATTTAGTCAAGATATTGTATGAACGAAATGTGCAGGTGGTGAATAAAAATGGGCTTTATTTCCCATGTTATTTTAGACTTTTATACATTGCTTACACTCTTTTTATCCACTTACTTTCCAACGCGCCATATTTGTTCTAGCAATATACTTACAACCGTACCTACAAATAAACCATTACCGAATATATATTGCATAACAGACGGCAAGGATTGGAGTGCTCCAGACGGTAAAAACATAACGCCACTTCCAAATAATACTGCCACTCCTAAAATCGTTACATTCCTTTCACTCATCGGCACTTGTTTTATATTATTAAATCCAATTCCAATTAATTGTACGAACGAAGCCATTAAAACAGCCGATGCGACAGCCGATGGTAAAGATGCTAAGTAACGAATAATACTTGGAAAAAGAGACATTACGACTAGTAACGCACATGCCATTAAGAACGATCGTATATATTTTTGTTTTGTTAAGCGTATAAATCCTGCCGTTGCTGGTAACGGAACGATACCTACAGTTGAAAATACGGAGGAAATGATATGCGAAATCCCTCCAACCCACGTACCATCCTTCAACTGTTTTTGTTCAATAGTTGCTTTATGAATGGTAGCTTGATTAATCGCTATAATAGCTGCCACTGTATTTGAAACTAAAATACATACCATAACGAAACTGGATACTGCCATACCAGTATTCCATTTTGGAAGTCCCCAAGCAAACATTTGTGGAAGTTGTACAAAATGAGTTACTTGAGATGGAACCGTCACTTTTCCTGCAATGAGAAAAATAATCCACCCGCTAATTAATCCTATTAAAACTGCATAACTTTTGATAAAACCTCTTCCAAAATTAGACAGTATAATAACGAACAAAAATATACTAAACGCAATTATCGCTGTAAATCCATCGATTTGAGAAATAGTAGCTGTAATTCCTAGCATTCCTTTTAAAAATACACCACTTAATTGTAAACATAATAAAAGTAAAAACGTCCCTGTCACAACTGGCGTAAATAAAAATAAAATACGTCCTATAAAACCAGTTACTCCTAATCCTATTAAAATAACACCGGAGATTATCATTCCTAACTCTAAAATTTGCAGTGTACTATGCAATTGATCTTGTCCGGCAGTTGCATAAGCAAGTACTGTAAATACACCAACCCAAGATCCAGCTGGTCCATCCGCAATTGGAAGTCTATGCCCAATCCATCCTTGTAAGAAAGAAGATATACCAACTACAAAAAACGTACGCTGCATTAAATAAAATATTTCTTCCGTCGTAAGATGAAATAATCCACCAACGACAATTGGTAGTGCGATTGAATTTGCTAATAGAAATATAAACCATTGCAAAGTTCCCATAATATGATTTTGGTTATGTTGATTGTCCAAAATGTCCATCCCTTCTAGCTTTCCTATAAAAAATATATTGTAAGAATAAAAAAGAAGAGTTCTATATTCACAATTAGAACCCTCCCCAAGGTATTTAAACGATTCTTCTACACAAGATTATTTAATTCCAGCTCATTTAAGCTTCCAACAACAATATTTCCTTTATACACAACTAAACTTTTTTCTGTTTGGCGTGCTACCGCTTCAGCAGTGCATGTCGCATTTGTCAAAACAAAGCTCGCTTCATCCCCTACATTCGGCCATACCCGCTTCCCTTCATTATTTAACGTTTCTTTTCCTCCCGTAATAAAGCGAATTGCTTTTCCTAAAGACCTTTCGTCACTCCATCCAAAACGCTCTGCTAATCGATTTGCCTTTTGAAGCATATCACCTGTTCCAAACGGTGACCAATGATCTGTAATGCTATCATTTCCTAATGAAACTTTAACACCTTTTTTATCTAATAACGGAATTGGAATTACTTGTTTACCAATTGGTACTGTTGAAGTAATATCAATATTTACAGCTGCGAGTCTTTCTGCCACTTCTTCAGCCTCTTTATCAGTAACACCACCAAGTCCAAGTGCATGACTAATTGTTACACGCCCTCGCCACCCTGCTTCTTCTGTTAAACTTGCCAATCTCTTCATCGTAAACGTTCCAAGATTATTCTCATCGTGTAAATGAATATCAACATCCGCATTAAATTCTACTGCGATATCCATAATTGTATGTAATGATTTTTCAATATCATTATCCACTGTAGCTGGATCTACTCCTCCGACTAGATGAGCACCCATACGCATCGCATCTTTCACGAGTTGCACAGAATTACTGCGCAATAATCCATGTTGCGGAAACGCAACAATTCTACTAGACACTCGATTTTTATATGTTTCTAATGCCGCTAACGTCGCCTCCAAATTACCAAGTCCAATAATCGGATCAACATTACAATGCGTTCTAATATTCGTTGCACCATTTCGCAGTAGTAACTCTAGCATATTTTCCGCTCTATCTTGAGCAGTTGCTAATTGCTTTAGTAAAATTTTTTCTTCTTCATTAAAACGTGTAAAAATACTTTCTGCTGGCTTACAAGCTTTCCAGGGGCCACTATAATATGTTTTATCAATGTGAATGTGCATCTCTTCGAAAGCTGGCAACATCAATAAGTGCTTAGCATCAAGCATTACTATATCTTCTTCTTGAACAACCCCTTCTATAATTTTTTTAATTCGTCCATCTTCAATGAGTAAACTACATAATTCTGTTTCTGTTCGCGAAATTCTCTCTTCTTCATATGTATACCTTGATTCAAGCATTACATTAGTCAACCAATATACTGTCATCCCTATTTCCCCACCCTTTATTAAAAATCACCTCATAACTACAAGTTTAATATCCACTGAAAATTAAGACAATTAATATGATCGTCTCTCAAAAAAAAATGTAATACAACCCCATAGTCTTCTCATAAATTTCCATATAGAATAAAAGTATGCAGTTTGATATAAAAAGGAGTTGATTGGAATATGTCAAAAAAGTTATGTAAATCCGAAACTGATAAAATGCTATTTGGTATATGTGGTGGTTTAGGAGAATATTTTGATATTAGCTCTACTCTTATTCGTATCATTTGGGTTATTGCTGTTTTATGTTTTGGGACAGGATTTTTAGTTTATTTCATTTGTTTATTACTTATGCCACGTTCGTACTAATGGTATCATTTCATATACTTAAGAAGAGCAAATCACCTATAGAATTCTATAGGTGATTTTTTCATGAAGAATATTTCATCGTTAAATGTAATACCGCCACTTCTTCTTCTTCATTTTTATAAACATGCTTCTTATTCGCTTCAAATTGGATGGAATCAAACTCATTTAATTCGTATACATCATTCTCCACTTGAATAGACACTTTCCCTTTCATTATCGTTACAAGCTCAATCGCACCTTCATGATGAGCTTCTGGTTCATATATACTATTTGATCGTAAACAAGCACGGTGCATTTCCATCCCTGTTTCTTTCGTATAACGGAACATCGTTTCTAAATGCCACGCTTGTCCTTCATCTACTGCAAATCCTTCTCCACAGCGCGCAACAGCTACAGGTTCTCCAACAACCATCAATCTGGATAAAGGAATTGATAACCCTTTCGTTATTTTCCAAATGACAGCTAGCGTCGGATTTGTTTCCCCTCTTTCAATTTTTCCTAATGTTAATTTACTTACTCCTGTTTTATGAGCTAATTCTTCTAAACTTAATTTCTGTTCATTTCGAATTTGTCTCAATAACTGTCCAACTTGTTGAATGACTTCTTTCGTTTGTATATCTTCATTTTCTTTCATATATAAAACCACCTTAAAGTATAAAATAGTTTACTTTTATTTAATTAAAGTATATCATACTATACATAATTATTTATTTTCGAAAGGAGTGCTATACTTTATGCGCGCAATTTTATTAGGTCTTTTATCATCTGCCTTTTTTTCTGCAACCTTTATTATTAATAGAGCAATGAATGTATCTGGAACGAGCTGGGCTTGGACAGCTTCCTTCCGTTTTTTATTTGCTCTTCCTATTTTATTCCTTATCGTTTTATTTCGCAAAAACTTTAGGGGATTATGGGAAGAATTAAAAAAACATCCATTAGCATGGATCGGATGGGGTTCCGTTGCAGGTATTGGTTTTTATTCTTTATTAAGTTTCGCAGCTGTCTTTTCTCCAGCTTGGCTCGTTGCTGGAACTTGGCAAGTTACGATTTTAGCTGGTTTACTACTATCACCACTATTTTTCGTGAAAATAGAAACAAAATCAGGTACGAAACTTGTACGTGGAAAAATTCCACTTCGTAGCTTATATGTTGCATTATTTATTTTACTTGGTGTAATTTGTATGCAAGCAACTGCAGCAGGCCATATTACAATGACTCAGTTCATTTCAGGTTTTTTACCTGTCGTATTAGCCGCTTTCTTATATCCGTTCGGTAACCGAAAAATGATGGAACTTGTTGGCGGACGCCTTGATACGTTCCAACGTGTATTAGGAATGGCTATTGGAAGTCTTCCTATAACAATTTTGCTTGGTGTATATGGATTTTCTACTACTGGCATTCCAACATCCAGCCAAATGCTTCAAGGGCTTTTATTAGCATTATGTTCCGGCGTTATTGCAACGATGACATTTTTCTTTGCTACTGACTTAGCAAAAGATAACCTCGCCTTACTCGGGGCAGTTGAAGCAACACAAGCTGGAACGATGGTATTTACCGTGCTTGGCGAAATCATTTTCTTAAATGGTTCATTCCCTGGAGGACTTTCCCTCATTGGAATGATTATTATTATGTTAGGAATGGTTGCAAATAGTATTTTAAACCGTTCTGTTCCAGTCGTTAAACAGAAAAAATCAGCATAAAAAAAGGGTATGGTTCTATAGAGATGAACCATACCCTTTTTTATTGTCCCCCTATTTCGCCTTATCAGAATAGTACTTCATTGGCTGTTTATACTAAAACTTATGTTATAATACGTTTCATGCGCATTAATAGGAGGTAAATTATGTTAAAAAAAGCAATCGCTGAATTTATTGGTACATTTGTACTTGTATTATTCGGAACTGGAGTAGCTGTCACTGGCGGCGGAATTGAAGGAATTGGAACATTAGGAATCGCTATGGCTTTCGGTCTATCTATTGTAGCTATGGCATATAGCATCGGAACAATTTCTGGATGTCACATTAACCCAGCAGTATCAATAGCTATGTTCATCAACAAACGAATGAACGCTATGGAACTTTGTTATTATGTATTAGCTCAAATTTTAGGTGGTTTATTAGGAACTGCAACGTTAGTAACAATTTTAAAATCTGCTAAAACACCTTTAGATAATTTAGGACAAAATGGTTTCGGAACTCTTGGTTTATCTGGAGCATTTTTAGTTGAGTTCATTTTAACTTTCGTATTCATTTTAGTTATCGTCGCTGTAACAGGTAAAAAAGGCAGTTCTTCTTTAGCGGGACTAGTAATTGGTTTCACATTAGTTTTAATTCACTTATTAGGAATTCCGTTAACTGGAACATCTGTTAACCCAGCTCGTAGTATCGCACCAGCTTTATTTGTTGGTGGAGAAGCACTTTCTCAACTATGGGTATTCATCGTAGCACCAATTCTTGGTGGTATCTTCGCAGCTATCGTAGGTAAATTCATTTTAAATACTGAAAAATAGAATTTTCAATATTTCTGAATAAAAAAAAGGCGAGCCCTCATTATGAGGAAGCTCGCTTTTTTATTCTTTCATTTTAGACTTTAAATTTGTAACTAATTGATCTACCGTTACATTTGCAAGTACGTTTTCCATCGCTTCTTGCGCTTGCATTAAAATAATTTCTAATACTGATTGAATATTAGCTCCTACTGGACATTCAATGTTGGGATTTTCATGGAAGGAAAATAGCTGTCCTTCTTCTACAACTTCCACTGCTTTATATACATCAAGTAATGTAATTTCTTCTAAATCTCGAGCAAGTGTCGTACCACCTTTACCAGCTTGTACATCAACAAGTCCTGCTCTCTTCAACATTCCTGTAATGCGACGAATCACAACTGGATTTGTATTCACACTACCGGCAATCCATTCAGAGGTACAGCGAGAGTTTCGATCTATCGCAAGTAATGTCAGCATATGAACACCTACTGTAAAACGACTACTAATCCCCATCTGCACACCCTCCTTTTTATTCATTCTATTAAAAGACAACTCTTATTATTATATACTATTTTTAATTTATACATAAAGAAAAAGCATGATTTCAATAGGAAATCATGCTTTTCTCTCATTATTGACGCTTTATAAATTTCGCTAAATCTTTAAATTTAACTTTATCTGAGTAATTCATTACGCCGTTTACGTAAATGCGGCTTGTAACAGCATTTAATACCGCAATTGTCGCCAATAAGACCGCTAATGTTATCGTAATTTCTAGCATACCTGCTTCACCAGCTACAATACGTGAGAAGGTAACCATCGGTGTAAAAAATGGAACGTAAGAACTTACAACAACGATAGTACTATTCGGATCACTTAATGATTTAATACTAATGAAGAATGCAGCCATAATTAAAATCATTACCGGGAAAGATACAGCTTGTAAATCCTCCGTCTTAGACACGACAGCTCCAGCAGCAGCATACATCATCGCATATAGTAAATATCCCGTAATGAAATAAACAAGAAACATGCTGATAACCTTTGCATCTAATTTCGTAAAGTCAATTGGAATACCAAATAGTGAGGCACTTTCTAAATCAACCCAACCCAACAAATATGGAATAAGATAACCACACGCCAATATGACAAGTTGCAATAACGCCGTTGAAACAACCGCTAAAATTTTCGCATACATCATTGTAAGAGGCTTCACTTTCGGAAGCATTACTTCCATTACACGTGACGCCTTTTCAGATGCAATATTCATTGCGATTGTATTTCCGAACGCTACAATAAACATATATAAAGCAAATGTAAAGAAATAGGCAATTCCGAAAGAAGATGTACGATCTTTTATCGCTTCTTGCTTTACTTGAATTTCTGTTTGTAATTGCTGTGCAATTTCTGGTGAAACATTATTTTTGGCAATCGTCACCATCGTATATTGTTGCTTTAAATATCCTGCCATAATTGCGGAAGTTGCTTGGCTTGGAAATCCATTATACATATATGTAATCGATGGAGCCCCACCCTTTTCCGTCACATGGAATAGACCATCTAAATCGCCATCTTCTACTTGCTTATGCAGTTTATCAAAATCATCCTTTGAACCCAGTGTTATTTTTGCTGATGGCAATAGCTTATTTAGCTCATCTTTTTGTACTTTATATGTGGAACTCTCTACTACAACTGCAATTTTATCTTTATCCTTATTTTTATCATCGCCTGAAGTAAAATGATTAAATGCAAAAATCCCAAACACAACTAAAAATAAAATCGCACTCGTAATTAATGATTTTTTAGATAAAAACGCTTCCCTAAAATAAAATGAAAATACGTGAGAAAATTTACGCATCGTTATTTCGCCCTCTCTACAAAGATTTCGTTTAACGTCGGCTCTAACATTTTAAATTGTCGTAAGCTAACACCTTGCTCTTGCAACTGTTGCAAAATCTCGAGAGCTTCCGCATCGCCTTGTACTTTCACATAAAGAAGGCCTTGTTGTTTTTCATACGATACATGTATAGCTTCTAATCCCTTTTCATTCTCTACTGTATCTTCAATCGTTAAATTACGGAAACCGTATTCTTTCTTAATATCACTTAGCTGTCCTTTTACGACTGCTTCACCTTTTTTCAAAATACATACATGTTGGCAAAAAGCCTCTACTTGTTCCATACGATGACTTGATAAAATAATCGTCTTTCCGCTCTGTACTTGTTCTTCAATAATACTAGCTAACATCCCGGCATTAACTGGATCAAGGCCACTGAATGGTTCATCTAAAATGAGAAGTTCCGGATTATGAAGAAGAGCAGCAATTAATTGGATTTTTTGCTGATTCCCTTTTGAAAGCTCTCCAGCCGTTTTAAATTTATATTCTGGTATCGCTAAACGCTCTAACCAGTGATCAATAGCGTGATCTACTTCTTTCTTCGACATCCCTTCTAATCTACCAAAATATCGCAGCTGGTCTATTACTCTACTTTTTGTATATAAACCTCTTTCTTCTGGTAAATACCCAATTGTTACGCCACTATTCCCAAATGCTTTTCCATCCCACGTAATCGAACCTTCATTAGGCGTTAATAATCCGAGAAGCATTTTGATTGTTGTTGTTTTCCCTGCACCATTTCGTCCAAGTAACCCTAGTACTTCACCTTTTGGTAACGAAATTTGTAAACCGTTAACAGCTTTTGATTCCCCAAATTGTTTCGTTAAGTTTTGAATTTGTAAACTCAAAGTTTAAAGCCTCCCCTTTAGTATCATTCGTACTCTCTTTCAAAGACTATGTTTATTCAAGACAAAATATAGCGCTACACTTCATCCTCTTATATGTAAACACCGTCATTAATCCATCATTTGTTCTATTTAGTTAAAATTGTAAATAATAAAGCGCTCTTTGTCAATTATAATTGTCATTACGACAATTAAACTTGTCAAAACAACTGTTATTATTTTGCTCATCTTTCTAATATAGGACATACTACTATATATATAAAAGACAATATGCAAATGTTCATATAAAAATATTATATTTTAATATATAATATAAAATGATTTTCTAACATCAAGGAGGATACATATGAAGATGAAGAGGGGCATTACCACTTTATTATCTGTAGCGGTTCTATCTACATCACTTGTAGCATGTTCAGGAACACCAGAGAAAACAGTGGCGAAAGAAGAGAAAGTAAAATTAACAGAACAACAATTAATGGCTGATTTATGGTATCAAACAGCCGGTGAAACGAAAGCACTTTACTACCAAGGGTACAACATTGGTCAATTAAAACTTGATGCAGTTCTTGCAAAAGGGACAGAGAAAAAACCTGCTATCGTACTTGATTTAGACGAAACTGTTTTAGATAACAGTCCTCATCAAGCAATGAGCGTAAAAACAGGCAAAGGTTATCCTTACAAATGGGATGATTGGATTAACAAAGCTGAGGCTGAAGCCCTTCCAGGCGCAATTGATTTCTTAAAATATACAGAGTCTAAAGGTGTAGATATTTACTATATCTCAAATCGTAAAACGAACCAACTAGATGCAACAATTAAAAATCTTGAGCGTGTAGGTGCTCCTCAAGCAACGAAAGAACATATATTACTACAAGATCCGAAAGAAAAAGGAAAAGAAAAACGCCGTGAACTCGTTTCTCAAACTCATGATATTGTCTTATTCTTCGGTGATAACTTATCTGATTTCACAGGTTTTGATGGAAAATCTGTAAAAGATCGTAACCAAACAGTAGAAGATTCAAAAGTACAATTTGGTGAGAAATTCATTATTTTCCCGAATCCAATGTATGGCGATTGGGAAGGCGCTTTATATGATTATGATTTCAAAAAATCAGATGCAGAAAAAGATAAAATCCGTCGCGACAACTTAAAATCATTTGAAGTAAAATAAAGAGGATGGCATTCGCCATCCTCTTTATTTTGCTTTCTCTGTTAAAGGCAAGATAAATACTTCCACACGTCTATTCTTTGCCTTTCCTTCTTGTGTATCGTTTGGAGCAATCGAACGGTATTCTCCGTAACCAATCGCACTAAATTTTTCTGGTTGTAATTCTTTATTTTGCAGTAATACTTGCATAAAATTAACTGCCCGCTGCGTACTTAATTCCCAATTCGACGCAAACTGTGCATTGGCAATAGGGACATTATCCGTATGACCGGATACTGTAATTTCACGAGGTGACGCTGAAACAAGTAAGCTAGACATTTCTTTTGCAATCCCTAAAGATTCTAATTTCACATCTGCTTTCCCCGAATCAAACAGTATATTTTCTAATATTGTCACCATTAATCCCTTTTCAGTTAATTTAGTTTGAAAAGAAGAGGATAATTGTTTTTCATTAATATATTGATCAATCTTTTTTTGTAATGCTTTCAATTCATCCATCTCTTTTTTTTCTTTAGCTCTAGCTTCTTCTTGTTTTTTTGCTTGTTCTGCCTCAAGGCTACTTGCCGATAATTCTTTTTCATCATTTGGCTTTTGATCACTTAAAAATTCTTTGTTACCTGTTCCCCCGGCTAATTCACTTCGAAAAGCAACTGCCATCTGTTTAAACTTCGCAGCATCTATACTACTCATTGCGAATAAAACGATAAACAATGCAAATAACAACGTTAACATATCAGAATATGGGATTAACCACGTTTCATCGATATGCTCATCATGTTTTTTCTTTTTGCCTCTTCTATTTTTCTTACTCCGCATTTTTTTCTGCTCCTTTTTCTAGCTTTTTACGCTCAGTTGCAGAAAGTGCACCTAAAATGCGGTTCTTCATAATAAACGGATATGTACCTTCTTGTAACATTAATAAACAATCAATGATTAAACGTTTTTTCTCAATTTCAGCTGAAGATTTTTGCTTTAACTTATTTGCAAATGGATGCCATAATACATACCCTGAAAAAATACCAAAAATCGTTGCAATAAATGCACCCGAAATAGCATGACCTAACTTTTCAATATCAGTTAAGTTACCAAGCGCAGCTACAAGACCGATAACAGCACCTAAAACTCCTAATGTCGGTGCATACGTACCAGCTTGTGAAAAAATAGCAGCTCCCTTTGCATGTCTTTCTTCAATTGCTTCTAATTCAGATTCCAAAATTTGCTCTAAATCTTCTGCGGATACGCCATCAATCACAAATTTCATACCGCGCAAAAGAAATTCATCTTGAATTTTGTCTAATTGTTGCTCTAAAGACAAAATACCGTATTTTCTACTTTCAGATGTCCAATGAACAAATAATTCTAGCAACTGTTCATAACTTAAATCCTTTTTATTTGAACCAAAAAGAACTTTAAATAGTTTTGGAACCCTTTTTAGTTGATTCATCGGAAATGCAATACATACTGCAGCAAATGTACCGATAAAAATAATTAATGCTGCGGCAGGATTTAATAAGGCTGTTACGTCAGCGCCCTTGACGACCATCCCTACTACCACTGCTAAAAATCCTAAAATAAGTCCAATAATTGTTGCAAAATCCATTCCCATTCACTCCTAGTCTATACAAGAAGTTCTTTATTCTCGATAATCGCTACATCTTCTTATGTATATATATTACATAAAAAATGCAATTCATGAAAGATAAGAAATGAATTATATAAAAAAATACTACAAATTCACACATTTTCTGACATTTTCTTTGCATTTCTATTACGTTATGACTCTTATATTTCTTTTCCAACAAACTAGACTTATAATAAAAAAAGATACATATTTTATTAAGAAGGGACTGTGATTACAAGGCATTATGAAAAAGATAATAATTATTTCTGCCACTACTATTGTAATCGGTATCACATCTTTCGCTTACTTTGGTTCTAAATCACCACTACATAATGAAGCGAAAGCTGTCGAAAGTCAAAAACATAATAACCACCCAAAAGAAGAGATTCCTGCTTTTCCAAAAGCTGATCATAATGCAAAGAAAATAGACAATGACTTTTCAGTTGTAACAAATCCAAAATCTAATCTTGTCTTAATTAATAAACATCGAAAACTACCAGATGGATACACTCCTGAAGACTTAACAAGACCAAACGTACCATTCACTAGTCCAAAAGATAAAGAAAAAACGCTACTACGCAAAGATGCTGCAGAAGCACTTGAAAACATGTTCAAAGCTGCAAAAAAAGAAGGGATTGATCTTACAGCTGTATCTGGTTATCGTTCATACAAACGTCAAAAATCGTTGCATGATACATACGTTAGACGTCAAGGAAAAGCTGAAGCTAATTCAGTAAGCGCAATTCCTGGTACAAGTGAACACCAAACGGGTTTAGCAATGGATATTAGTTCAAAAACAGCTAAATTTCAATTAGAGCCTATCTTCGGAGAGACAGCAGAAGGAAACTGGGTCGCGGAACACGCTCATAAATTCGGCTTTGTCATTCGTTACTTAGAAGATAAAACAGATACAACAGAATATGCATATGAACCATGGCACTTACGCTACGTTGGTAATCCATACGCTACATACCTATATAAACATCACTTAACATTAGAAGAAGCAATGGAAGACAAAAAATAAGAGAGCAAATTGCTCTCTTATTTTTCTTTCACTCTATCATTGTAGTAATTTCTTCTTCCATTCTTCAGGCCATGGTTCGCCTCTTCCTGTTTTTTTCGACGCTTGAACCATCATTCCACGACCTACTAAACAAACCTCTCCTTCTGCATTCTTCACCATATAATGTAAATCCAAAGAAGAATTCCCAACCGATCCTGCCTTTACATACACCTTCAACTGTTCATCATAATATATTTGCTTAATAAAATTACATTGTAAATCCGCAACAACGATCATCGTGTCTGATGATGTATGTGTCCACTCTTGCATAAATCCAAGTTCTTTAAACAACGCGATACGAGCTTCTTCAAAATAAGTAAAAGCAACGACATTATTTACATGTCCAAACATATCTACTTCACCAAAACGAACCTTTACAGGATTGTAAAATAAAAAACCACTTTCCCATTTCTCGAAGTCTTCAATATAAGAAATTCTCTTCAACGTTATCTCCTCTTCCTCTCAAAAAAAACAGAATAAACTGAAAAATACAGTTATAAATATTGCCCCTTCAAGATGAAGAGGCAATATTTATTAATAGTTATTATCGCTACCAAAGAAATCTTTGAACGATTGAATTGTTGTATCACGGTTTAATGCCGCAATTGAAGTTGTTAAAGGAATACCCTTCGGACATGATTGCACACAGTTTTGAGAGTTACCACAGTTCGCTAGTCCTCCATCTCCCATAATTGCACGTAAGCGATCTGCTTTATGCATTTCACCCGTTGGATGTGAGTTGAATAAGCGAGCTTGTGATAACGGCGCTGGTCCAATAAAGTCAGACTTACTGTTTACGTTTGGACATGATTCTAAGCAAACACCACATGTCATACATTTTGAAAGCTCATAAGCCCATTGACGCTTTTTCTCAGGCATTCTTGGTCCTGGACCTAGGTCATACGTACCATCAATTGGAATCCAAGCTTTAACGCGTTTTAGAGCATTAAACATGCGACTGCGGTCAACTTGTAAATCACGTACAACTGGGAATGTCTTCATCGGCTTTAAGCGAATTGGCTGTTCTAATTGATCAATAAGAGCCGTACATGATTGACGTGGCTTTCCGTTAATAACCATTGAACATGCTCCGCATACTTCCTCTAAGCAGTTCATATCCCATGCAATCGGAGTTGTTTGATTCCCTTTTGAATCAACAGGATTACGACGAATTTCCATAAGCGCCGAAATAATATTCATATTCGGACGATATGGAATTTCAAACTCTTGGTCAAACGCTTGTGCATCTGGTCCATCTTGTCTCGTAATGATGAGGCGGATTGTTTTCTCAGACATGTTGTTTATCCCCCTTCTCTTCACCCTTAGCAGCTACATCATGTTTTGAAGAATAATCACGTTTACGTGGTTTAATTAATGAAACATCAACGTCTTCGTAATGGAATGCTGGTGCATTTCCTTCTCCTTCAAATTTTGCCATCGTAGTTTTTAAGAAGTTTGCATCATCACGATTTGGGAATTCAGGTTTGTAATGCGCCCCGCGGCTCTCATTACGGTTATATGCGCCAATTGTAATAACACGTGCTAACTCAAACATATTTGCAAGTTGACGTGTAAATGAAGCACCTTGGTTACTCCATCTCGCTGTATCGTTAATGTTAATACGTTTGTAACGAGCCATTAACTCTTCAATTTTCGCATCTGTTTCTAATAACTTTTTATTTTCACGAACTACTGTAACGTTATCTGTCATCCATTCTCCAAGCTCTTTATGAAGAACATATGCATTTTCATTACCATCCATCGTTAAAATATTGTTAAATTTCTCTGTTTCGATTAATTCATTTTGCTCATATACAGTAGACGAAACAGCATCTGATGATTTAGAAAGACCTTTCATATATTCAATTGCGTTTGGTCCTGCTACCATACCACCATAAATTGCTGATAATAGTGAGTTTGCACCAAGGCGGTTACCACCGTGCATAGAATAATCACACTCACCTGCTGCAAATAAACCTGGAATACTCGTCATTTGCTTATAGTCAACCCATAGTCCGCCCATTGAATAGTGAACAGCTGGGAAGATTTTCATTGGTAGTTTACGAGGATCATCACCTGTAAATTTCTCATAGATTTCAATGATTCCACCAAGTTTAATATCTAGTTCTTTCGGATCTTTATGAGAAAGATCTAAGTACACCATGTTTTCACCGTTAATACCTAGTTTTTGCTCTACGCAAACATCAAAGATTTCACGCGTTGCGATATCACGAGGTACAAGGTTTCCGTAAGCCGGATATTTTTCTTCTAAGAAGTACCATGGCTTACCATCTTTATATGTCCAAACACGTCCACCTTCACCACGTGCAGATTCACTCATAAGACGTAATTTATCGTCTCCTGGAATTGCCGTTGGGTGAATTTGAATGAACTCACCATTTGCATAATATGCGCCTTGCTGATATACAGCAGACGCTGCTGTACCTGTATTAATAATGGAGTTTGTTGATTTTCCGAAAATGATACCAGGGCCCCCTGTTGCCATAATCACGGCATCAGCTCCGAAACTTTTAATCTCCATAGTTTGTAAGTCTTGTGCAACGATTCCTCGGCACACACCTTCATCATCAACAACAGCTCGTAAGAAATCCCAACCTTCATATTTCGTTACAAGTCCTGCTACTTCATGACGACGTACTTGCTCATCTAATGCGTAAAGTAATTGCTGTCCAGTTGTTGCACCAGCGAATGCTGTACGGTGATGTTGTGTTCCACCAAATCGACGGAAATCAAGAAGTCCTTCTTCCGTACGGTTGAACATAACACCCATACGGTCCATTAAATGAATGATACCAGGTGCTGCTTCACACATTGCTTTAACTGGTGGTTGGTTCGCTAAGAAGTCCCCACCATAAATTGTATCGTCAAAGTGGATCCATGGAGAATCCCCTTCACCTTTCGTATTTACGGCACCGTTAATTCCGCCCTGAGCACATACAGAATGTGAACGTTTTACTGGTACTAAAGAAAACAGTTCAACATTCACTCCTGCTTCTGCCGCTTTAATCGTTGCCATTAAGCCAGCCAAGCCACCGCCGACTACTATAAGTTTCCCTTTCATGCTCTCCCACTCCTTACTGATTTGCTAGCTGTGGATCGATGAACGCTAATAATGCACTCACACCTACATAAGATAGACCTAAGAAAATAGCTAATGTTACATAAGTAGAGATTCTTTGTGAACGTGGAGATACTGTAATTCCCCAGCTGATGCAGAATGTCCATAGTCCATTTGCAAAGTGGAAAATTGTTGAAACAACACCAACTAAGTAGAATGCAAACATAGCTGGATTGTTTAAAATATCTGCCATCATATCATAGTTTACCTCTTTACCTAACATTGCTTGAATACGAGTTTCCCAGACGTGCCAAGAAATGAAAATCAGCGTAACGATACCTGAAATTCTTTGGAAGACGAACATCCAGTTACGGAAATAACCGTAAGAAACCGCATTGTTCTTAGCTGTAAATGCAATATATAAGCCATATATAGCATGGTACAGTATCGGTAAAAAGATGATGAAAATTTCTAGCGCATACCGGAATGGAAGGAGCTCCATAAAGCCTGCAGCTTTGTTAAAAGCCTCTGCTCCTCTTGTTGCAAAGTTGTTTACAATTAGATGTTGCGTCAAAAAGACACCAACCGGGATGACCCCCATTAATGAGTGCCACTTACGAAACGTATACTCGCGGCCTTTCATGTCCCCATTACCCCCTTGAATGTTTGACTGCTGTTTTCAGATTAATTTATAACAATAATGTTTTTTCACTATTGGCATAAGAAAAACTGAAAAAATTATTCGAAATATTTCAGCATAATTTGATAACAAGTTCATTTTACCCCTATTTTTGTCGAAGCGTCAAGAAAACGTATACATAATTTGCATATAATTTGCCAATTCTTTTTTTCTTCTCAGATATTGAGATTTCCCTAAAGAAAAATCTGTTTTTATAAATGAAAAATGTTATATAATAATCCCTATAGAAAGAGGGGAATATTGTGAGTAAAAATACAATCGATATAACATCTTTAGAAGATGTTTCATTGAACGCCTTCGCTTATGAATTGCTACGTGAAGAATTACTACCTGATTTAATCGGCAACGATTTAGATGGTATTTTATACTGGTCTGGTAGAAACCTTGCAAGAAAATATCCGCTAGAAACAATTGAAGAAGTCATTCAGTTCTTTGAAAAGGCTGGCTGGGGCACTTTAAGCATTATTGAACATAAGCGTCGTGAAATGCAGTTCCAACTTAAAGGCACACTCATTGCAGAACGTCAAAAACAAAAAAGGCATTCTTCTTATCAACTAGAAGCTGGATTCATCGCTGAACAAATTCAAAAGCAACGGAACGTCGTTGCAGAGTCATATGAAGAAAAGAAAAAACGTTCTGACTCTATTACATTTCTTGTGAAATGGGATATAAAAGATCTCATTGAAGTGTAAGCATTACCTACAGTCAACTAGACATATCAGTTTAGTTGACTTTTTTGTATTTTCATTCACGTCAATTTATTTTAAATCTTCAGAAATTATAACAAAAAATAGAAGACATTGTAAACTACAACGTCTTCTTATCTGTTAAATACGTATAAATCGTCTCTGCAACATTTTTTGGCATACCTGCTTCGACAAATTCTGCTACAGAAGCTTCTTTCATCTTCTTTAATGAACCAAAATGTTTTAACAATACCTTTTTCCGTTTATCACCGATTCCTGGAATGTCATCCAATGCTGATTGAATGACAGATTTCCCGTGTAATTGACGATGGAATGTAATCGCAAATCGATGCACCTCGTCTTGAATACGCTGCAATAAATAAAATTCTTGGCTATTTCTCTCAAGCACCACAGGTTCCGGGGGATCTCCAATAATTAAATGGGAGGTTTTATGTTTGTCATCTTTTACAAGACCTGCCATCGGAATATATAATCCGAGCTCATTCTCTAAAATATCACTTGCAGCCGCCAAGTGGCCTTTTCCGCCATCAATAATAATCAAATCCGGTAAAGGTAAATTTTCTTTAAGCGCCCTTGTATAACGGCGTCTCACAACTTCCCTCATAGACTCATAATCATCTGGCCCTTGAACCGTTTTAATTTTATATTTCCTATATTCTTTCTTCGCTGGTTTCCCATCGATAAAAGCAATCATTGCAGAAACGGGATTTGTTCCTTGAATATTTGAGTTATCAAACGCTTCAATACGATACGGTGTTTCAATTCCAAGCTGCTTCCCTAAATGATCTACCGCTTTAATCGTTCGTTCTTCATCACGTTCGATTAAGTAAAACTTCTCTTCAAGAGCAATTTTTGCGTTTTTATTTGCTAATTCTACAAGGTCTTTTTTCTTACCACGTTTCGGCTGTGTCGCTTCCACTTCTAAAAAGCGCTCTACTAATTCCGAGTCTATACTTCCTGGAACGACAATTTCCTTCGGTTTAAAATGACTACTGTTTTCATAAAATTGGCCGATAAACGTTAAAAAGCCCTCTTCTGGTTCATCGTAAATCGGAAACATAGAAACATCACGTTCAATTAGCTTGCCTTTTCGAACGAAGAAAACTTGAACACACATCCATCCTTTATCCACTGCATATCCAAACACATCGCGATCCACTAAGTCACTCATAATCATCTTTTGTTTTTCCATAATCGCATCAATATGAGCAATTTGATCACGCAACTCTTTTGCACGTTCAAACTCTAGTTTCTCTGAGGCCTCATACATTTTTATTTCTAATTCTGAACGAACTTCTTTATGCCCACCATTTAAAAACTTAATAATTTCATCTACAATTTCTTTATTTTGTTCTTCCGTCACTTCTTTCACACAAGGCGCTAGACATTGATCCATATGATAATACAAACAAACTTTATCTGGCATATTCGTGCATTTCCGAAGTGGATACATACGATCTAGCAGTTTTTTCGTTTCATGAGCAGATTGTGCATTTGGATAAGGACCAAAATACTTTCCTTTATCCTTTTTTACATTTCGAGTAATGAGTAAGCGCGGTTGTTTCTCCGCTGTAATTTTAATAAAAGGATATGTTTTATCATCTTTTAATTGAATATTATATTTCGGATCATATTTTTTAATTAGATTTAACTCTAAAATAAGTGCTTCTAAATTCGAAGAGGTTACAATATATTCAAAATCAACAATTTCTCCTACAAGCCGCAGTGTTTTCCCATCATGTGAACCAGTAAAGTACGAGCGCACACGATTTTTAAGCACTTTTGCCTTTCCGACATATATAACCGTTCCTTGCTTATCTTTCATTAAATAACAACCAGGTTGATCTGGTAAAATAGCCAACTTTTCTTTCAAATGTTCGTGCACTCGTCTCCCTCCATTTCTACATGCTTAGCATTTTTATTTTCACTTGAAAACATACTATGCCAAAACACCCAACATACGTTCCTTTATTGTAACGGAAAGGATCTAAAAAAGAAAATAAAAAAAGCTACCATTTGGTAGCTTTTTTTATTTTAGAAGTGTTTAGAAACTAATTCTACTAACGCTTCTTTCGGTTTGTAACCTAACGCTTGATCAACTACTTTACCGTCTTTTAATACGAAAAGAGCTGGAATACTCATTACTTCGAATTGACGAGCAGTTTCTTGGTTTTCATCAACATCTACTTTTACTACTTTTACTTTTTCGCCTAATTCTGCATCGATTTCCTCTAATACAGGAGCGATCATTTTACAAGGTCCACACCAAGGTGCCCAGAAATCTAATAATACAACACCTTCGCTAGTTTCAGCTGCGAAGCTTTGGTCATTTGCGTTTACAATTGCCATTTTATTTCCTCCTTCAAGTATATTCTACCAAGAGTATATCATTAACTTATATACGTGGCGAATAATATGTATCGTTATGTATTGTAACAAAAAAATGTTCCTTTATACTATATAAAAATACGGATTAAATACTAAAAAGATGAGAGACAGGGGATCTCTCACCTTTTTCTATATATAGGGGTACTTCACTTGGAACTCAAGGGTACTTAAATCATGAATGTACTTTTAACTTTTTAAACTCTTCTGTTAAAAGAGGTACAACTTCGAACAAGTCACCGACAATACCGTAGTCAGCTACTTTGAAGATACTTGCTTCTGGATCTTTATTAATCGCAACGATTATTTTTGAGTTAGACATACCTGCTAAATGCTGAATCGCACCAGAAATACCACATGCAATGTATAAGTCTGGCGTAACAACTTTACCAGTTTGACCAATTTGTAATGAGTACTCACAGTATTCAGCGTCACAAGCACCACGAGATGCCCCAACAGCGCCGCCTAGTACGTCAGCTAACTCTTTTAATGGTTTAAATCCTTCTTCACTCTTCACACCGCGTCCGCCAGCGATAATAACTTTCGCTTCAGAAAGATCAACACCTTCTGCTGTTTTACGGACAACATCCTGAATGATTGTACGTAAATCTTTCACATCAACTGTAATAGAAGATACGTCACCGCTGCGAGACTCATCTTTTTCCAGAGTTGCAATGTTATTTGGACGCACTGTCGCAAATAAGATGCCGTCTGTTACAATCTTCTTCTCGAATGCTTTACCAGAGTAAATCGGACGAGTGAAGATAACATTTCCACCTTCAACCTCTAAAGCAGTTACGTCAGAAACTAAACCAGCTTCAAGCTTCGCTGCTAATTTTGGTGATAAATCTTTACCAAGTGCTGTATGTCCAAAGACAATACCTTCTGGATTTTCTTCAGCATGTACAGCTAAAAACGCTTGTGCATAACCATCAGATGTATATGATTTTAATTTATCATTTTCAACTGTCACAACGCGATCTGCACCGTAATGAATCAATTCATTTGCAAAAGAGGCAACGCTGTCTCCAACTAGAAGACCTACTACTTCACCGCCTTCTGCAATTGTTTTTGCTGCTGCTACCGCTTCAAACGAAACGTTACGTAGCGATCCATCACGAACTTCACCCATTACTAATACTTTACGAGCCATAGATTTTCCCTCCTGCATATATAATTTCGTATTTTATTAGATTACTTTCGCTTCTGTATGGAGCAACGATACAAGTTCTTTTACTTGATCTTGCAGCTCGCCTTGTAACACTTTTCCTGCATCTTTCTTAGGAGGCAAATAGATTTCAATTGTTTTTGTCTTTGCTTCCACATCATCTTCTTCTAAATCTAAATCATCTAATTCTAATTCTTCTAGTGGCTTTTTCTTCGCTTTCATAATACCTGGAAGCGATGGATAACGAGGTTCATTTAAACCTTGCTGTGCTGTTACTAACACTGGTAATGAAGTTGCAATCACTTCTGTATCACCTTCAACATCACGCTCAATCTTCACATTTGTACCGTCAATTTCAAGTTTTGTAATTGTCGTTACATACGGAATATTTAACGCTTCAGCTACGCGTGGACCTACTTGTCCAGATGCACCATCAATTGCAACGTTTCCACCTAAAATTAGATCTGCATCTTTATCTTTTAAATATTCAGCAAGCACTTTTGCTGTCGTGAACTGGTCACCATTTTCTACATCATCTTCAATATTAATTAATACCGCTTTATCACAGCCCATCGCTAATGCAGTACGAAGTTCTTTCTCACTATCTTCGCCACCGACTGTTACAACTGTAACTTCTCCACCTTGTGCGTCTCTTACTTGAATTGCTTCTTCAATTGCATATTCATCGTAAGGGTTGATGATGAATTCCGCTTCGCCATCGTAAATTGCACCGTTTTTAATTACGATTTTTTCTTCTGTATCAAATGTTCGTTTCATGAGTACGTAGATGTTCATTCCATTTACCCCCTTGTTTTTCAGAAAGATTCTATCAATTTTAATTTTCTGTTAATTTATATTAAAAAAATAATTGAACTACCTGCCACTAAATGAAGGTTTACGCTTTTCTAAAAATGCAGCTACACCTTCTCTTCCATCTTCACTCGTAAATACTTCACCAAAAATTTGTGATTCACGTTGTACACCTTCATAGTAATGAGACGATTTGGTCGTTTGCAATAACTCTAGTACAGCACGAGTTGTTGCTGGACTTTTTCCAGCAATTTGTTTTGCGACTTTAAGCGTATCATCTAAAAGTGATTCTTCAGAGAACAATCCGTTAACAAGTCCCCATTTCAATGCTTCTGCACCAGTAATTGGTGTACTTGTTAACATCATTTCACAAGCTTTTGCTTTCCCAACATAACGTGGTAAGCGCTGTGTACCTGCAAAGCCAGGAATTAATCCAAGTGTTAATTCAGGTAAACCAAGTTTTGCACTTTCAGTTGCAAAGCGCATGTGGCAAGACATAGCAAACTCAAGGCCGCCGCCCAGTGCCGCTCCATGAATTGCCGCAATAACTGGTTTTGAACATTTTTCAACACGCTCAAACGTAACTTGTCCAAGCTGTGCTAATTCTGTTGCTTGCTTCGCTTCAGTAACAGATGTAAATTCTTTAATATCTGCTCCTGCTGAGAAGAAACGTCCTTCACCGTGAATAACAACAACACGAATGTTATCATCCTTTTCCACTTGATCAATTAATTCAGTAACGTCATGCATAACTTGTGAAGACATCGCATTTGCTGGTGCATGATTTAACGTCGCCACCGCGATATGATCTTCAACTCTTACAGATAGGAATTTCAACATGATCCCTCCCATTATTGACGATAACCACAAGCTGCAATGAGTAGCCCATGTACCGTTTTTGAAAGTGCGACCAGATCATACTTATGATCGCTCATTACCCAATTGGTCACAACTTCATCTACTGTTCCAAAGATCATTTGTCTTGCCACGCGAACATTTAAATCTGCTTGAAATTCACCTTGTTTTATACCAGTCTCTAAAATCTCATCCATAACTTGTAAGTAGCCTTTTAATACTTCATTTATTTTAAGGCGCAAGTCTTGATTGGACTGCCTGAGCTCTAATTGCGTAACGATAGCAAGGGGATCATTTTGTGACAACAGCAAGAAGTGCGTTTCTACCAACATGAATAACTTCGATACAGCGCTTTCAATTCCTGCTGTTTTTTGACGAATTGTTTCGACAAAATCTCCCATCTTCTCTTGGAATAAGGATATTAATATATCTTCTTTATTTTTAAAATATAAATAAATCGTGCCATCAGCTACCCCAGCTTGCTTTGCGATTTTAGAAACTTGCGCTTGGTGGTACCCATTCTCCGCAATCACAATGACTGCCGCATCAATAATTTGATTGTATTTCGGTCTATTTTTCTTCACTTTACTGTCCCCTTCAAGAAGATGACTGAATGAATAGTCATTCATATTCTTATAATACTGACTATTTAGAAAAGTGTCAATCCTATTTTTTCAAAAAGAAAGGGCCTTAGCCCGTTTGCTCATCCTCATTCTTTCTCTTCTCTTCATCCATTAAAACACGGCGTAAAATTTTCCCTACTGTCGTTTTCGGCAATTCATCTCTAAACTCATATACTTTCGGCACTTTATAAGCCGCTAAATATTTACGTGCAAACTGATTTAATTCTTCCTCAGAGCACTCCGTACCTTCTTTTAACACAACAAATGCTTTAACTGTCTCTCCTCTGTACGGATCTGGAACTCCAATTGTCACTACTTCTTGCACTTTTTCATGCTCATATAATACTTCTTCAACTTCACGAGGATACACATTAAATCCACTCGCGACAATCATATCTTTCTTGCGATCTTTTACATAGAAGAATCCATCTTCATCCATGTATCCAACGTCACCTGTATGGAGCCAGCCATCTTGCAATACAGCCGCTGTTTCCTCTGGCTTATTCCAGTATCCTTTCATAATTTGAGGACCTTTCACTACAATTTCCCCTATTTCTCCTGGTGGTAATGCCTCACCAGTTTCAAGTGACATAATGATTGCCTCTGTATCTGGCCACGGAACTCCAATGCTACCCGGCACTCGCTTTTCCCATAAAAAATTACTATGTGTAACCGGAGATGATTCTGTTAAACCATATCCCTCTACTAGTTTACCACCTGTAACTTTTTCGAACTTTTCCTGTACTTCTACTGGCAGTGGTGCTGATCCACTAATACAAGCACGAATAGAAGAAATATCGTATTCTTTTAAAAGCGGGCTATTTAAAAGAGCGATATAAATAGTTGGAGCCCCTGGAAACAATGTCACTTTATGCTTCTTAATCGCTTCAAAAACCATTTTCATATCAAACTTTGGAATAAGGACCATTTTGTATCCTTGCATAATACTTAAATTCATAACAGCTGTCATACCATAAACATGGAAAAATGGAAGAACCCCAAGGACGACTTCTTCACCTTCGTTACAATTATATAACCAATGCACTCCCATCAAAGTGTTAGAAACGAGGTTTTTATGCGTTAACATAACTCCTTTTGGAAATCCGGTTGTTCCTCCTGTGTACTGTAAAAGAGCTAGATCATTTTCAGGATCACAAGGCACCTCAACATTCGTATTCACTTCTTTTTCTACTGAATTCCAAAGATGAATCGTTTCACTCTCTGATACTTTCACAACTAAATTCGACTGTTTTTTCTGCACAAATGGATACAATAGATTTTTAGGGAATGGTAAAAAGTCTGCAATACGAGTTACGATAATATGCTCAATTTTTGTAGCAGATTGAACATTCGTTACTCTTGGAAACACTAAATCGAGACAAAGAATTACTTTTGCTCCCGAGTCATGAAGCTGATATTCTAATTCCCTTTCTGTATACAGTGGATTGGTTTGTACTACGATACCTCCCGCAAGTAATGTACCGTAATAACCAATTACAGCTTGCGGACAATTCGGCAACATAATAGCAACTCGATCACCCTTTTCCACACCGAGCTTTTGAAGATAATTTGCAAACCTCTTCACCTTATCATGGAAGTCCGAAAACGTAATATCCTTCCCTAAAAAGTGAAGCGCTTTCTTTTCTGGGTAGCGAGAAGCCATCTGTTCTACATATCCATGAAGTGGCTGAATATCATAAGAAATCGTACTAGGAATTTCCTCTGGATAACTTTTCAACCATGTTTTTTCCACCTTCATTCCCCCTTCAAATACATAAAAAATAAAGTGAAACTTTAATCAGTGGGGATTTTTCAGCCCCACTGATTATTAGCCCACACCAATCGGGATTTTACGGGCAGTTAATCACCCAGCTAACTTCTTTACTTTCGCTGAATTTTGAGGCGGGATCTTACTGCCCGTTAATGCGGGATAAATGAATGTTCATTCATGATGGTTATTTTCATTATATTATAGTCACCATAGCGTTACAATCATAATATTCTGACTTTTTATAACTATGCTTTACTTCATTAACTTCTTATTATATGTAGAAACTCTCCTAATCTTAAAAGAGTAAGAGAGTTTGTCATTAACTTAATCTTATAATCGTTAATACCGCTCCTGGGGTAGTTGTTGATAATGTCGCAACAGCTAACAAACCAAATAATTGCAAACTAATTGCACTCCCCGCCGCAAGGGTCGTAATAATTGTCGCACTAAATGATGTCGTTGCTAATGCAGGAGAATTAATAGTCCCAGCAAGCGGTGCCCCATTAATTGTAATTCGTGAACTAACTAATAATGAAGCGGTTATATTAATTGTATATGAAATATAATAGTTCCCTGCATTTGCAACCGTAAATACTGTGTTCCCCCCAGACACTGTAATACCTGGACCGATATTCTGATTGTTTGGAAGCGGGACATTTGTTCCACCTAGTAGTACCGATATTGCTGTTCCCGACGTATTATTTGCAAATGCGTATGTTGCCGTTATACTTGTGCCTGTTGGGCCTGTCGCTCCCGTTGGGCCTGTTGCTCCTGTTATCCCTGTCGCTCCCGTTGCCCCTGTGTCGCCTGTTACTCCTGTCGCCCCCGTTGGGCCTGTGCCACCTGTTGCTCCTGTTGGACCCGTTGCCCCTGTTATTCCTGTCACTCCCGTTGGGCCTGTTGCTCCTGTTATTCCTGTCGCTCCCGTTGGACCTGTATCGCCTGTTACTCCCGTCGCTCCTGTTACTCCTGTCACTCCCGTTGCCCCTGTGTCGCCTGTTACTCCTGTCGCTCCCGTTGAGCCTGTTGCTCCTGTTATTCCTGTCGCTCCCGTCGGACCGGTTGGACCAACCTTAGGAACTGTCCCATCGCAACTAAAACAGCATGAATCAACATGTACACCATTTTGATTATTACACCCACAATATCCATTTATGTTATTGCTCCATGAAGACATGTTGATCACTTCCTTTACATTCGATCTTTTTAGCGTAATCACCGAATCAAAAAACACCTATCTAAATAACAAAGAAATACTTAGCCTAGTGGGGGATAAAACACAGATTTCCTCCATACATTCTAGTAATTATTACATGCGATTCACTCTCCTTTTGCTTGTACTTTCGCCCCATCTCCACAGATTATTAACCATACACATTACGCTTTCGTACACAGACAAGTTCCCATTTAAACTTTCCACATTCGCCAATCTTTTTAGTAAAGAGGCTGATTCTTCATAAATAGCAACTATAATATATAAAAATCCGTATAACTTGTTATTTCTAGTCAAAATTTTAAAAAAATATTGACACTTAAATTATCCTCATAGTATGATTTGGGTGTTGTAATTGATAACCATTTTCACTTATGGTGCTAGTTACAAAAAACACTTAATTTGGGGGCAGAAGATGAAGAAAATTATCAGTATTTTCATAGTAGTTCTTCTATTCGCTGTTGGATGCGGACAGCAAAAAGAGGAGAAAAAGGAAACAAAAGCGGACAATAAAAATCAAGCTATAACAATTAAACACGCTGAAGGGGAAACAAAGTTAGATAAACCAGCGAAAAAAGTAGTTGTACTTGAGTGGGTATATTCAGAAGACTTATTAGCACTTGGTGTTCAGCCAGTAGGGATGGCAGACATTAAGAATTATAATAAATGGGTAAATACAAAAACAAAACCAAGTAAAGATGTTGTAGATGTAGGGACACGTCAACAACCAAACTTAGAAGAAATTAGCCGTTTAAAACCAGATTTAATTATCACAGCTTCATTCCGTAGTAAAGCAATTAAAAATGAATTAGAGCAAATTGCACCAACAGTTATGTTTGATCCATCAACAAGCAATAACGATCACTTTGCTGAAATGACAGAAACATTTAAACAAATTGCAAAAGCAGTTGGAAAAGAAGAAGAAGGTAAAAAAGTATTAGCTGATATGGATAAAGCCTTCGCTGATGCAAAAGCAAAAATTGAGAAAGCAGACTTAAAAGATAAAAACATCGCAATGGCACAAGCATTTACTGCTAAAAACGTACCAACATTCCGTATCTTAACTGACAATTCTTTAGCTTTACAAGTTACAAAAAAATTAGGTTTAACAAATACTTTTGAAGCAGGAAAATCTGAGCCAGATGGTTTCAAACAAACAACTGTAGAATCATTACAAAGTGTACAAGATTCAAACTTCATTTACATTGTAGCGGATGAAGATAACATTTTTGACACTCAACTAAAAGGCAACCCTGCTTGGGAAGAATTAAAGTTCAAAAAAGAAAACAAAATGTATAAATTAAAAGGCGACACTTGGATTTTCGGTGGTCCTGAGTCTGCAACATCTTTAGCAACACAAGTAGCAGATGTAATGACAGCGAAGAAGTGATTACACAATGAATAGCCTACAACATACACTTCGAGCAAGTCTTGTATTCGGAGGAGGAGCAGCTCTCTTGCTCCTCCTTTTCTTTATTCATATCGGACAAGGTCAAGCAAACATTTCCTATAGTATGATTATTGATGCTCTTATCTCACCGAACCAATCACTAGAGCATCAAACTTTAATTATGCTTCGATTACCTAGGGCCGTAATTGCCATTTTAGCTGGAGGTGCTCTTGCTGCATCTGGGGTCATTTTACAAACATTAACGAAAAATCCACTTGCTGAATCCAGTACAATGGGTATTCACTCTGGCGCATATTTCTTTCTAGTAGCGGCTACAATTTTTTTACCAAAAGGTCTGCAAATTAATTCACTTCTTTTCACATTTATCGGCGGTGCTATTACCGCTTTATTTGTATACCGTATTTCTGGTGGAAAAAAGGGAACCCCACTTAGAATGGCACTAGCTGGTATGGTCGTTACATTAATGCTTTCTGCCTTTACTGGAACGATGCAGCTTTTCTATGAAAATGAAACAGCTGGTTTATTTTTATGGGGAGCTGGATCTCTTATTCAAAATAACTGGGATGGCGTTCAATTTGCTTTTCCATTTATCATTATTTCTTTCCTAGTTTTACTATTTATGTCTCGTAAACTCAACATTCTCTTACTTGGTGATGATGTCGCTGTTTCTCTTGGTGAAAAAACAGCAGTAACACGTCTTATCGCCTTCATTGCTGCGATCTTTTTAACAGCAGTAATTGTAACTGTTGTTGGACCAATTGGATTTGTTGGCTTAGTTGCACCACATTTAATGCGTCTTATTGGCTACCGTCAACACTTTACTCTCCTTCTCTCTTCTTTCTTATGGGGAGCTGTACTATTACTTGGAGCTGATGTCGTTGGTAGACTAATAGATCCAACTGGGGCTGAACTTCCTGTCGGAGCAGTCACGGCAATGATTGGATCACCTTGGCTTATTTACTTAGTCTATCGAATGATGAAATCGAAACAATATATGAATGATAACGGAGCGAATGCAGCTGGAGCTAGTTCTCGCTATTACTCTTATAAAAAGGTAATCATTATCTCTATCACACTTTGCATTGTGACAATTACTCTTGGTGTTACAATCGGTAGTAACGCTTATATCGAAAGTATTACAAATGTTATATCAGGACAATTAACACAATTTGATAAAAATATGATGATGAACCTTCGTTTACCAAGAATGCTCGTTGCTGCTATTGCTGGCGCATGCCTTGCAATAAGTGGGCTTGTTTTCCAAGGTATATTACGAAACCCACTCGCCGATCCTTCTATTATTGGTATTTCATCGGGAGCTGGTGTTGGTGCTTTAACTATTATGTATGTCTTTCCCGCACTTCCTGGTTTCTTCCTACCAATTGGTGCATTTATCGGCGGACTACTTGCAGTTGGAATTGTTCTCTTCTTCTCATGGAAATCAGGATTTAGCCCAACAGCCCTTGCTTTAATAGGAATTGGTATTTCAGCTCTCGGTTCAGCGATTATTCAAATCTTTATCGTTAGAGCAAATTTGAACGTTGCTGCTGCTTTAACATGGCTATCAGGTAGCACGTATGCAAGAGGATGGAATCACTTAGAAAATATCATTCTATATCCATCGCTAATTCTTGTATTCATTATCTTTTTCTTAATAAAACAACTTGATGTTCTCGTACTTGGAGACGATTTAGCAACGGGACTCGGGCAACCAGTAAATAAAACGCGCCTTGCCCTCATTGTGTTAGCAACACTACTTGCATCTGTAAATATCGCAGCTGTCGGTACAATTGCCTTTCTAGGTCTTGTTGCGCCACACTTAGCACGAATCGTCGTTGGTATGAATCATCAAAGATTATTCGTTTGCTCCGCACTATTTGGAGCAATCCTTCTTTCCATTGCTGATTTACTCGGACGAACAATTGCATATCCGAAAGAAATTCCTTCTGGACTTGTCGTTGCTGTACTTGGAGCACCTTATTTCTTATGGTTGATGAGGAAGAGTGGGAAGAAGGTTAATTAAAAAGGAGGCTTCGTTTTAGAAGCCTCCTTTTTATATACTAAATAAAGTGAAACTTTAATTAGTGGGGGGTTTCTTCATCCCCGCTGATTATTAGCCCACACCAATCGGACTTTTATGAGCAGTGGATCTCCCACCTAACTTCTTTGCTCCAGCCGAATCTTGAGGTGGAAGTTTTACTGTCCGACGAATAGCCGGATAAATTACTCTGATCTCACTAATTTCACAGATTTAGTACTCCCCATAAACTCATGATGTACAGTTAATGTGTTCTCCTCAATTTTCAAATCAGCCTTATGCTTTATTTCCCCCACTAAAAATACAAGCTCTACAGAAATAATCCCTTGGTCCACACTTAATATTCGAAAGTCTCCTATAGTAGTCCCTTTCCCAAAAATATTATGTTCCATAAATTCTCCGCCTGTTTTCTCACTATTAATAGATTCTATTTCCAACCCAACTGGCCTGTCTGTACTTTCTGATGACATCCAAGACCCCTTTAACTTTCCAATATCAGCCTCTTTTTTCTTTTCATTTTTTAACTCTTCCTCTTTTTTCTTAACTTCTGCTTGTTGAGTTAGTAAGCCATCGATTTGCTTATTCAGCTCTTCGGCCCGTTGATTTTCCGAAATAAATTGTTGATTTTGGCCAGTATCGTTAACAATTTTATTTACTATCCCTTTAGCCTCTTCATACTTTTTATCACTCTTTAACTTCTCTGCCTTTTCCAATTGACCTATATATTGACCTTTTAACTCTTTATGCTCTATGAGCGAATCTTTTTGTTCTTTCGCTTGACTTTGAAGGATTGCGGAACCATCTTTCATCTTTTCTACTTCTTGAAACAAACCTATTGCTTGTTCTATATTTCCACTCGATTTCTCTTTTATCGAACTTATCATCTTAGTAGTTTGGTCTTTTAATACCTTTGCTTCTTTATCATCCTTTTTCTCTTCTAATGCTAGCTCAAATGATGCTACTGCCGTGTCATATTCTTTACTCGCTAACGCCAATTTCCCTTGATCCATTGCTTTTTTATAGGTTTCATTGCTACATCCTACCATTAAAAATAAAATTATGATTCCTAAAATCAATCTTTTCATAATATCTCCCTAAATTAATATAATTCTATATACACTCAATAGTATCATAAAATTTATATATAAAATTTTAAATACCATCATTAAAACATAAAGGGAACTTGTCATTTCTTCTCGAACTTAATCTATGAACATAAGTAGAGGGGGATAACAATAATGTACCAAACAATTGAAGGCTTTTTACAATCATGGACATACGAAGCAGAGTCTACTCAGAAAATGCTTGATTCATTAACCGATGCATCTTTATCACAGGAAATTGCACCTGAACATTGGACTTTAGGAAGAGTTGCTTGGCATATCGTGACGGCAATTCATGTGATACTATCTGGCACAGGGCTAAAGTTTGAAGGAGAAACGAAAGATTATCCTGTTCCAACTTCTGCAAAAACAATTGCAGATGAATACCGTAAAGTAAACGCGGCTTTTGTTGAAACACTTCAAAGTAAATGGACTGATAAAGACTTAGCTACTATTAATGACTTCTTTGGTCGCCCTATGCCGAATTCTATATTTTTAATGACACTCATTAATCATCAAAATCACCACCGCGGGCAAATGACGGTTTTAATGCGACAAGCCGGCTTAACAGTTCCTGGCGTATATGGTCCCGCAAAAGAAGAATGGGCTGCGGCTGGAATGGAAGCTCCTAAAATGTAACGACAAAAAAGACAAGATGTTTACATATCTTGTCTTTTTCTGTAACTTGTTTCATGTGAAACTTTATAATGCATCTTCACTCTCAATATTTTTAATCCCAAAATAAGCAATCACCATACCGATCGCTGCAAATGTGAATTGAAGAGGTAGAAAAGTCGCTATCGGAAATATTGGCTGGTTATTAATTGCGATTGACACAACAATAATAGATGAAACAATTGTAGTTGGCACTGAACGTTTACGCATTCCGAAATATAGCGGGATTAAACTTATTCCCGCAGTTGCAATGGCTAAAGGAACAAGATTTATTCCTTCTTGCACTAATTGATCTACTGTAAATGGATTAGGAAGAATTGAAAAATAGCTATCTATCCCAAAGAAAACTCCTACTATTAAAATGTTAGATACAATAACTGTTATAAATGTTAATGTCGCTGTAATGACCAACTTACTAATCATCATTTTTCTCCGATTAATAGGATAAGAAAACATAAGTATTATTGTTTTATTTTTATATTCACCAATTATTAACCTTGCGATTAACACACTACCAAAAACAATAAATGTTGCTCTTACTAATGTACTAGCCGTTAACAACATCATCTGCGGATCTCTTATTTCCGGATCACCTTCTACTTGAGCAACGATGCTCGTAAAGATCATTAATGCCAGTATAGTAATATTTACAATAACTGCCCCTTTTACGTACCAGCCAAGCTTAAATTTTTTCAATTCTAGCTTCATAAGACGTAACATGATAGTCCTCCTTTCCCCTGAAACACCTTAACCCCCAAAACCACACTAGCAATTGTAATAAGTAAAATTGCAATTACTATTATCTTTTTCACCATTCATACCCCAGTTCGTTGTTGTTTTAAGCTTACTTCATGCCACATCAACCTTGTCGATTTTACGATAAGATAGATAACTAATGAAAATCCCTAATAAACAGAGCACAATTGGGATAGCTATAAAATCAAACATACTTACTTGACCGTTTCCAGCCCCAACGTTACCACTAATCAGCATACCAATTATTACTGCGGAAGTAATCGTTGTAGGTGTCGATTTCTTTCTCATTCCAAAAAATAAAGGAATTAAACTTATACCAGATATCATAAATGCACTTATAATAGTAGCTGGAACGATAGCTATTATTTCGCCTATCGTAGCAGGTGTTTCAATCAGTCCCATCATTGGACTCACAAAATAAACGAGCAAACTAATAATGAAAGTAGCGATAATCGTGCTCACAAAACAAAAACAAAAAACAATTGTTAATTTCGCCCTCATTAGCATTTTCCTTTGCAGCGGGTACATAAACGATAGTTGCATTGTTTTGTTCTTATACTCGTCTATTACTAACCGTGATAAAATGACCGAACTAAAAATAATGAATGTTATCCTAATAAAAGTGTTTATTAAAACCATTTGTTGCGTGAAGTCAAAGAAGAGCACGTCTCCCTCGGCTTTAATTCCCAACGCCATAAGGCTTACTGCAGCGAAAATTGCTATAATACAAATTGCTACCCCTTTAAAGTAACTAGATAATTTATGTTTCTTCCATTCGAGCTTCATTAATCTAAGCATACAAACCACTCCTCCATTCTTTATATAACTGTCTTTATGCTGCTAACATTCTAATTCCAGCAGTAACGAAGCTTAACATTCCTATCACTAGTAGAATTAACAACCATTTCCGCTCTGGTTTTCTATAATATAAAATTCCACTTATTAGCATTACGATAAATCCACTTACCAGGTTCAGCCACAGTCCATTAAGCATGAATACCTTCTCCATCCATTACATTTAAGAAATATTCTTCTAAGGAACTATGTTTCTTATTAATACTTTCAATTTCCACATCGTTCATAATAAGTGCTTTTGAAATGGCCTGCTGAGACACTGACGTATCATACACACGAATCATGGTTCCACTCATTATTTTGTAGTTTTTTATACCAAGTTTATCTTCTAAAATATAAGCTGCACGTTTCACATCAGGAACAGTGATTTCAATGTACTCTGTTTGCTTTCCGTTAATACTCTTCATTGAAACTTCTTTTATTAGTTTTCCATTTTGAATCACACCAATTGTATCGGCCATTAATTCCATCTCACCTAAAATATGACTAGAAACTAATAATGTAATACCGTATTCTTTGCAGAGCATTTTAAATAAGTCTCGTAACTCTTTAATGCCAATTGGATCTAAACCGTTAATTGGTTCATCTAAAATGAGCAATTCTGGCTTTGTCACGATTGCCCTTGCAATACCGAGTCGTTGTTTCATTCCTAATGAAAAATCTTTTACTTTTTTATTATCTACCCCTTGTAGTTTCACTAAATGTAAAGCATGGTCAATTGCATTTTTATCGTAGTAGCCCATATATTCACAATGCAGGTCTAAGTTTTCTTTCGCCGTTAATTTATCATAAAAGATTGGGTATTCAATAATTGTCCCCATTCTTTTTAATACTTCATACGATGTATCTGTTAATTTCTCACCGAAAATTTCTATATCACCACTCGTCGGTTTTATTAAATTTGTAATCATTTTCATAATCGTTGTTTTACCAGCACCGTTTGGTCCTAAAAAACCATAAATTTCTCCTTTTTTCACATGCATGTTAACACCGGAAATAACTTCTTTCCCTTTAAACACTTTCGTTAACTGGTTTGTTTTTACTATATATGTCATGTTACTTTCCCCTTTCGCAATACTCTATATTTCTATAATAGACAACAGAAATCTCTTTTTTCTTACCCGTTCCTTACAAATTCCTTACGCTGAAAAAAAGCTTGTAGAATTTACTTCTCTACAAGCTAAAACAGCATCTTTTTTAATACAACTGTAAAAATTGTTTTTTCATAGGGCTTACTAGAAAGATGTATTTCTCCGTCCATCGCTTCCACAAGCCGTTTCGTAATCGTTAATCCTAGACCGCTTCCTTGGTACGATCTATTTCTTGAATCTTCAAGTGTGTACATTCGCTCAAACACTTTATCAATATGAGATTCATCAATTCCTTTTCCTTTATCCCATACGTCTATATACACACTCGTTTCATCATCTCTTAAAGTCATACCGAGTGTCTTTCCATCATCTCCATATGTAATTGCATTTGATATTAAATTATTCAATACTCTGCCTAATACTTCTACATTTCCAAGTGCGTATATATTTCTTTCTGGTATATCAATATGAACCTGAAAACCTTTCGTCGTCACTAAATCATAAAAAGATAAAATCTTCTCGCGGCAAACTTCATTCATATTTACTTTTGTCATTTCAATTGCTTTGTCACCAGATTCTAATTTTGCCAAATCAAAAAACTTATGAATTAGCTCCATCACTTCTAATGTTTTCGTATGCACTTTTTCAAGTAATATTTGTTGTTCTTCTTCACTTATCGTTTTATCCTTATTTAACATTTCTGTATATCCAAGAATAACTGTTAGTGGTGTTTTCAAGTCATGCGAAATATTTGAAAGCATTTTTCTCATCGAAATTTCTACTTTGGCATGATCTGCATTCGTTTTCTGTTTTGCATCTAATAATTGATTAATTGCCACTAATAATTTTTGCAATTCTAGATCATCTGTCATAACGAGTAACGTCTCGCCTGTTTTGTCATTTACAATACTTTCTAACTTTTCATATGTGTATCGTAAATTTTTACTACTATTTTTTCTCATTTTATATTGCATATAAATGACACATAACAATATAAAAATAATACCTATTAACAAATTGACCATATTACATCACTTCCAACTTATAGCCGATGCCCCATAACGTTTTAATATATTCTGGATTAGATGGATCACTTTCAATTTTCTCACGCAATCTTCTCATATGAACATTAATAACGTTATCATCACCGTAATACTCTTCATTCCAAACTAACGTATATATTTGCGCTTTTGTAAATACACGATTTTGATTTTTTACGAACAGTTTTAAAATCTCAAATTCTTTTAAAGTGAGCTTGAGAGGGTTCCCGTTTTTTTCTACAGTAAAATTAATTGGATCGATTGTTAAATCGCCAATCTGAATCATCTTTTCTGTTGTTTCTGTAGCCGAGTATTTCGTAGACCGCCGAATCCCTGCTTTTACACGTGCAGCCAATTCAATCATAGAAAATGGCTTACAAATGTAATCATCTGCTCCAAGTCCTAAGCCAACAGCTTTATCAACATCTGTATCTTTTGCCGACATCATTAAAATCGGAACAGCACTTTTTTCACGAATAATACGTACAACCTCTAATCCGTCTAACTTCGGCATCATTATATCAAGGATCACTAAATCAAAAGATGATTTAAAAAAGGTTTGCACCCCTGCTTCCCCGTCAGACGCCATCGTAACTTGAAAGCCTTCCTTTAATAAATATTTTTCCACCATCTCTTGAATTGAAATATCATCTTCAACTAATAAAATATGATGTGACATATGTCTATCCCCTTTTTTTACAAACATTAACATATCAATTGTATCGCAACGAATGAATGCTGGAAACAGTTATATGAATTTTCAAACCAACTTCCCTTCCTTCCTTAACAATGATATGATGAAATTCACTACGATTGTTCATAATTAACTTTATATAAAGGAGACTTATCATGTCAGAAAACAAAAAAGTAAGCTTAGCTGATTTAATGCGTGAACAACTTGCTAAGAAAAAGCAAGGAAATGGAAATGGTCAAAATGCAAAAAATCAAAACCAAGAAACGAAAAAATTACAAAACCAACAAACAAAGAAGACAAACAACCAACGTAGACGTACAGGTGTGTAAATGAACGGACAAAAACGTTCTAATATCGCACCCGGTCTTGAAGTTGATATTGTATTAAAACAAGATCAACGAACAGGCAAATTAACACGTGGCATTGTAAAAGATATTTTAACAAACTCCCCTTCCCATCCACATGGCATTAAAGTGCGATTGCAGGACGGGCAAGTCGGTAGAGTACAAAATATCGTTCAATAAGAAAAGGAGCTCAAGTAAACTCGAGCTCCTTTTTCTTTATTAACCTTTAATTTTCTCGATGAAAACTACTTTTAAATAGTCTCCTTCTTTAAATTGATCAATGGTACGGAAATCTTCTGGTAAAGAATGTTCTTCTAATATTTTATATTTGCCATTCATTTCTTTAAAGGCTGTATCGATAAAGCCTTTAAACTTTTTCATATCGAATGCACTACAATTTGTAGAAGCAACGATAATACCGTTATTTTCTGTAATAGCAATTGTTTCTTTCAATAAATTTTTATAATCTTTTGCTGCACTAAATGTATATTTTTTTGATCGGGCGAAGCTTGGAGGATCAAGTACGACCATATCAAATTTCATCTTTTTCTTAGCTGCATATTTGAAGTAAAGAAATACATCTTCTACAATAATATCTTGTGCTTCATAATCAACTTCATTGACACTAAACTGCTCAATCGTTTTACTTAAACTACGATTTGCAAGGTCAACACTCGTCGTTTTACTCGCTCCGCCAAGCGCTGCAAATACAGAGAAAGCACCTGTATAAGAGAACATATTTAACACTGTTCTTCCCTTTGCATATTTATCACGAATTTGTTTTCGAACGTTACGTTGATCTAAAAATACTCCAACCATTGCCCCGTCATTTAAATAAACAGCGAAGTTCACACCGTTCTCTTTTACGATAAGCGGGAACTCACCGCGCTCTCCTGCTACGAAATCATCACCCTCAATATATTTCCCTTTCGTATCAAAACGCTTCTTCTCATAAATGCCTTTAAAGTTTGCTACTTTTTGCAGAGCTGCTATAATCTCATCTCTGAAAGTATAAATCCCTTCACTATACCAACTTACTACGTAGTAGCCGTCATAATAATCGATAATTAGTCCGCCAAGACCATCACCTTCACCGTTTAGGGCGCGGAATGCTGTCGTATCACTTGATTTATAAAATTGTTTTCGTTTATGTAAGGCAGATTTGATTTTACTTTCAAAGAAAGATTGATTAATTTGTTCACTCTCTTTTCTCGTTAAAATCCAGCCGTATCCTTTATTTTGTTTTCCATAATAACCTTTTCCGACAAAGTTGTTCTTCTCATCTACTACTTTGATGATTGTCCCTTCTTCACGAACATCGTTTAAATTTTGAATTGCATCTTTTAAAATAAGTGGATATCCACTTTTAATTTCTTTTATAAATTTCGGTTTTATTTTTATAGTTACTTCTGATCGCATATAATAACTTCCTTTCCATTTGCATGCTTTCTCTATAGGAAGCATTTAAAAAACGAGCCTGAAAAAACAGCCTCGTTTCACTATACCATATTATTGCTTTGCTAGTACAACTCGCTCATTCTCGCACTTAACCGCCACATATTTACTACGTTTTGAAATGGAAATCTCACTGTCCAAAATAATAGAAAAAAATTATATATTTCACATTTACCATTGACAATGATAATGATTTTCATTATCATTTAATGTATATGAGTTCTTGAAAATATAGCTACATTTATAGGAGGAATAAACATGATTATTGTTACAAATACAGCTAAAATTACAAAGGGAAATGGACATAAATTAATTGAGCGTTTTAATAAAGTAGGTAAAGTTGAAACGATGCCAGGCTTTTTAGGTCTAGAAGTTCTTTTAACGCAAAATACAGTTGATTATGACGAGGTAACAATTAGCACTCGATGGAATGCAAAAGAAGATTTCCAAGGTTGGACAAAGAGCGCCGCATTTAAAGATGCTCACTCACATCAAGGTGGAATGCCAGAATATATTCTTGATAATAAAATTGCTTACTATGATGTAAAAGTTGTACGTATGCCAATGGCTGCAGCACAGTAAAAACAGTTCTTTTTTAAAGTATAGAATATGAGAAGCGTTATCTATCACTTCTCATATTCTATACTTTTTTCTTTAATTTCTTTTTACTAACTTTGCGTGTATAACTAGCCTTCCAGCCTCTGGATCAAGCGCATAGTCACAAGTAGAAAGTGTTACGATTTCATCATTAGCCGTCAATTCCGTATCCGTTTTGTACAGTGATTTTTCTTGAACTTCCTTTAAGAACGATGTATATACTGCATCATTTTCAAAATTCGTTTCAATGTAATAAAAGTCCGTTGTTGTCGTATATACTGAAAAAACTTCAACGTCGTATCCTTCAAATAATGTATCGTAATATAATTTACGATGGGACATGAAAAAGTCTTCATCCAACATTTTTTTTAAACTACCAAACATAGAACCGTCTTTCATACGATGGCCATATAAAATCGTATTTCGATTTTGAGATTTCACATCATTACGATGGTCCATAAAAATGCTTCCCGCTCTCATATCTTCACCTTTATAATTACGAAATAAATAGTAATCATTATCTTTTGCTTGAACGATTGGATAATTAATTTGTGTATCATCCATCGTAATCCATCCGACTATCTCTGGATTAATTTTCTGGAGATCCTGAAACTGTTTACGTACCTCTCCGTCTTCCGATTTTTCTTCCATTGGACTTCTTTTATAAATATGTTGTGCCTCAGCCATTACTTTACGATTTTCATAATAATCCATGAAAATCCCACCCAACTCATACATTGAATAGAAAAAGATTCCTAAAAACGCAATTGTAAGTATGCGTTGAAAAAAAGAATTCTTTTTCCGTCCGTTCTTGCTATTCAAATTATCACCTCAAAACGGATTATACTCAGCCTTTAGATTCCCATAGGTACCATATACAATCCAGTATCTTCATCCTGTTTTACAATGACATCTACACCATATATTGCTTTAACCATCTCTTCTGTTATTACATCATTAGGATTACCTTTCGTAATGATCTCTCCATCTTTCATAACGATAATATGGTCGCTATAACGAATGGCTTGATTAATATCATGTAATACCATTACAATCGTTAATCCATACACTTCATTTAACTCTTTCACTAATTCTAATATTTCTAGCTGATAGTAAATATCTAAATAGGTTGTCGGTTCATCTAAGAAAAGCATTGGTGTATTTTGAGCTAATGTCATTGCGATCCAAACTCGCTGCCTCTCTCCACCGGATAAAGCATAGATTGGCTTATCACGCTTACTTTGTAAATTCGTACATACTAGTGCACGCTCTATCGCTTCTCTATCTTCATCTGTTTGCGGAGAGAAAATATTTTTATATGGCATACGCCCAAAGCTTATTAGCTTTTCCACTGTAATATCTGCTGGAGCCTCATTTTGTTGGTGGACAACTGCTAGCTTTCTAGCAAACTCTTTCGGTTTATATTCACTAATCGCTTTCCCATCAAGTATTACTTCTCCACTGCTAGGAACGTGATTTCTAGACATGACACTAAGTAATGTTGATTTCCCGCATCCATTCGGGCCAATGATTGTTGTAATTTTCCCAATTTCTATTTCACTACTAACAGACTTTAAACGATTTGTTACGTTATCATATGAAAAGGTTACATTTTTAATTTCCATGAACTTTATCACTCTTTCTAAGCAAGAATATTAAGAATGGACCACCAATAACCGCCATAATTGTTGCTGCTGGAATTTCATTAGGTGGCACAATTAACCTTCCAATCGTATCCGCCGTCAAAATTAATAACGCCCCTGCAAGAGCAGAAAATGGAATTAATACTTTATGGTCTGAACCGACCAATTGTCTTGAAATATGCGGAACTAGCAATCCTACAAAAGCAATAACACCTGCAATCGCTGTTGATACTGCCGCTAAGAGTACTGCAATGGCAGAAATAATAAGACGAACTCTCGTCACGTGCAAGCCTAAGTTTTTCGCAGTCTTATCTTGTAGCGATAATAAGTTACACCAAGCTCCTACGAACAGAGCAAGAATAAGACCAATCGTTCCATAAGTCACCATTATTTCTACATCGCCCCACGTCTTCATTGTTATGTTAGAAGTCGTCGTTTGCTTAATACTTTTAATAAAATACCCACAAATCGTAACGAATGATTCATTTAATCCAGTAAACATCGCATTAATGGCAATACCAATTAAAATAATGCGAAGTGGGCTTAACCCTGACTTCCATGAAAACGAATAAACGAGATAACACGCAAGCGCACCACCTAAAAAGGCGAATACGGGGGTCCAGAAAAAGAATTGCGGGAACAAAGTAATAATAACGAGTGTCATAAAACTTGCTCCTGAAGATATACCGATTACCCCAGCATCAGCGAGTGGATTCTTCATAACAGCTTGAAAAAGCACCCCTGAAACAGCAAGAGCCGCTCCAGTGAACAGCGCAATAATAATACGAGGGAAACGTAAATCTTTAATGACTTCAACATCTTCATTTCCACCTATAAATATCCCTTGTACAAGTTCAACAATACCTACTTCTAAACTCCCTTTCATCGCTGACAATGATGTCATAACAATGAGCAATGCAGTAACAATGAGGAAACTCCAAGTTTTTTTATTCATTCTACTCTTCCTTTATATTAAAATGCATCACGGATACATCATTTTTTTCAATTCATCTAAAGCTTCAATTGCTGCTAAATTGCCTGTCGTTCCAAATAAACGCTCTTCTAAATCATAAACACGGTTATTTTTAACCGCAGCAAAGTGTTTCCAAATATCATTTGTTTTAAATTCTTTATCAAACATTTTTACAACCTCATCAGGCATACCATGAGCTGCTCGTAAAATAATATCTGGATCAGCTTTCTTTAAATACTCTGTATTAGAAGCTAAATATTCTACTTGTTCACCTTGCACAATATTTTTACCACCTAATTGTTTTACTAAATCTCCAATATAAGAATGCTCTGTTGCTACTAAATAACTTCCCGGCACACCTAATAAAATAAGCACTGTCGGTTCTTTCTTTCCTTTTACTTCCTTTTGAATGCTAGCAACCTTTTTATCTAACTTAGTTACTACTGCTTCAGCCTGTTTTTCACGTCCATATTTCTTACCTAAATCGCTAATAGAACTTTGCATATTTTTTAAACTCGTTAAATCTAAAAAGTTTGCTTTCATACCCACACCATCAAAAACTGGCTTTAATTCGTATTCAAGTGTTGTCACAGATAACACTTCTGAAGGCTTTAATGACTTTACCTTTTCCATATCTGGACTCATTGGATTCCCAACTTCAGGTAAACCTTTATATCGCTTCGGTAAAGTTTTAGAACTTGTTGGAACACCGACTAAATCTACTTCTAACGCATCCATAATTTCAGTAACAGCCACTGTTGTTGCAACAACGCGCTCTTTACTCTCACTCTTTACCTGCTTTGCTGTTTCTTTTTTTGGTGACGAGCACCCGGCTATACTCATTAACAAAATGATAGCCATTAGTACACTTACGATTTTCTTCACTCTCAATCACCACTCCCTTCCATACAATATGAAACAAGTCTTGATGCACGCGAACATGCATCAAGACTCCAAAAATTACAATCTACCTGCTCTATATTTACGAACTAGTAAAGCAAGTGAACCTAGCAGTAACACCATATATAAACCAAGTTGTGCTGTATCTGCAGTTTTTGAGTTTTTCTCTTTTTTTGAATCATTTTTTGTATCTTCTTTTTTCTTCTGACCATCTGCATTTCGGTTAAAATCAGGAGTACCTACTGTTTTTACATTATCTACTTTCGGTGTAGTCACTGGATTTTCCGGTTCATTCTTCGGTTCCTCTTTAATAGTTCCTAACGCGCCGATATTATTTGTATCAAATTGAATTTGTACATCGTAGAAATGATGATAGTTCATCTCATCGATGTCTACCTTTACTTTTGCGTTTAATTTTTTAAATAGATCTTCTACTTCAAACTGTACTACTCGCGTATTTGCATTTTTATCTTCGCTTACTACTTTCGCATCAGCGAATAGTTCCTTGTTTTCCGTTTGGAATTTCGTAATCCACGCACTATTTTTCAGCGTCATCTCAATGTATTTTTTACCATCTTTTACGATTAATTTCGCTGGATTTACAACATAGTCATGCATCTTTGAAATTTCATCTGTTTTATCTTTTAATACTTTAAATGTAATATCATATTGGCCATCTACTAAATTTTTCGGATCAACTATTACTCTCGGGTTATTATTTCCACCTTGGTTGTTGTTTCCACCTTGGTTCCCTAAAGCTTTAATACTGTCTTGATCAAATACAAATTGAACATCGTAGAAATGGTGATAATTCATTGAATCAATATCAACTTTTACTTTTGCATTTAATTTTTTAGACAAATCGTTTACTTCTACTTCTACTACTCTTGTATTTTGTTCTTTATTTTCACTTAACACTTTTGCATTAACGAAAGAACCATTCTTCTCAAATTCAAATTTCGTAATCCATGTACTATTTGTTAATGTAAACGATACGTATTTCTTACCATCTTTTACTTTTAATACACCTGGGCTTTTTGTGTATGTGTTCATCATTGAGATTTCATCTGTTTGATCTTTTAACACTTTAAAGCCAATGCTGTATTCACCATCTTTAAGAGCTTTTGGATCAATTGTTGTGTTATTATCTTGGTTATTGTTTCCACCTTGATTGTCGTTTCCACCTTGGTTATCTAACGGCTTAATGCTACCTTTATCAAATGAAAATTGAATATCGTAAAAATGGTGATAATTCATTGAATCGATATCTACTTTTACTTTTGCATTTAACTTTTTCGATAAATCTGGCACTTCTACTTCCACTACGCGTGTATCAGCTTTTTTATCTTCACTTATTACATTTGCATCAACAAACGAACCATTTTTCTCAAATTCAAATTTTGTAATCCAAGAACTGTTCGTTAACGTAAATGATACATACTTCTTACCATCTTTTACTTTTAGCACACCTGGACTTTTTGTATATGTGTTCATCATTGAAATTTCGTCTGTTTGATCTTTTAACGCTTTAAAATTGATGCTGTATTCACCATCTTTAATTGTTTCAGCATCTGGTTTTTTATTTTCATCTGGTTTTTCTACTTCTGG
>NZ_NTVM01000016.1:0-47650 GCF_002558005.1 Bacillus sp. AFS012607 | reverse complement strand
TAAATGAAATGCCCTTTTACATAGAAGAATTTGTGGAGTACAAAGAATTGCATGATGCCTCTCCCTCCACCCTACTGAATTATGTATATGATTTTAGAGTCTTCTTTAATTGGCTATTATCTGAACAAATTATTGAATTTAAGCCCATTAAAGACATATCCTTCTCTGATTTGGAGAATTTAAAGAAAAAAGATGTTGAGAACTTTATGAGGTTTCTAAAACTACAACAAAACATGCAAAATTCCTCTGTTAACAGAAAAATTTCGGCCTTAAAGTCTTTATTTAAGTACCTCACCTCCCTATCAGAGAATGAAGATGGAGAATGCTATTTTTATAGAAATGTAATGGCTAAAATTGAAATACATAAAGATAAAGAAACATTAAATGCTCGTGCAAAACGTATGAGATCTAAAATATTCCATAATGATGATCAAGAATTTCTGAATTATGTTAAGTACGAACATGAAAAATCTTTAACAAAACATCAGTTATTCTATTTCCTAAGAGATAAGGAGCGTGATGTAGCTATCCTCTCCCTCTTTCTTGGTAGTGGTATTCGTGTAAGTGAATTAGCCGATCTCCGCATGGAAGATATAAACTTAAAAGAAAGACTAATTGATGTAATCCGCAAAGGAAATAAAGAAGATTCTGTATAGATTACACCAATTGCATTAAATGATCTTGAAAAGTATATGGAAATTAGAGATAACAAATATGCACCAGGAAAAGAATTAAAAAATGTGTTCTTATCGAAGTATAAACATACTGCACAGCCTCTATCAGTTAGGGCCATCCAAGATATAGTAGAAAAATATACTAAGGCTTATGGAAAAAGAATGTCTCCTCATAAATTAAGACATACCTTGGCAAATAAGTTATACATGGAGGAGAAAGACTCGTTACAAGTGATGCAGCAGCTTGGGCATACTAGTCAAGATACAGCATTGCTATATACACAACTTGGGGAAACAACTATTAAAGATAGTTTAGGAAGAATAGGGAAAGATAAATAATAAAGGGTTCAGCAATTAAAATGATCGCTGAACCTTTTATTATTCGAGGTGATTTTTAATTTTATTATGTAAAAAATACACAGTTTATCTTTCGCTTTGTTTAGTATATGAATGATGAAAATATTTATTTGTATATAGATATATAAATTATCTCATCACATTAGTAGTATACGTTAGCTTGTGTATGTTTGCGAATTTAATTAATTAGAAATATTCTTCATTTTAATTTTTAGGTTTATTGAATTCATTATCGCTAAAATTTAAATATGAGTTTTTATTATTTTTTAGTTGGATTGTTTTGCTGCATTATCACAATAATTGTAGACAATGTACATAATTCATGAGTATTCATGAATTATGTTGGCTTCCATTCAAAATTTAGGAATCAAAAATGCTCTTTTCCATGTGTAATTTGAATATACAGTAGAAATAAGAAACAATATAGTACCAACCGTCCCATTATTTAAACCTATTTTTGTATTAGGGGGTTCAGCTGAGATATACACGTGTTTTAGTTGAATCTCCAAAGGTTGTAATATCACTATTTCGTAACTCTTTTTCTTTTTTTAGATGTATGTGTTAAAATATACCGGCTGTTAGGTGTTTTTAGGTAGCCATTTGTCATCTAGACCCAACCTTTCTGTATTTTATATCACACTGTTATTCTTTATATGATATTGTTTTTATGGGAAAATTAAACTTCATAGTAGAACGTTCTCTTGGATGATAGGGTTTTGGCTATGAACCGTTTCGTACTCCCATCGTACCGAGGCGCTCGTTTTTGCAAAGCTCAAAATTAGCGCTCCACAGGAATGCCATCGTTATGCCTTAATTTAATGACAACCGTCATGGGACATGTTATAAATTGATTTAAAGTGATAAAAAACATAGGAATATTACTCTTCTCTCTGCTTGTCCAAAATATCGGAATACCCTTCGAATTTATGTTCAATCATCGACATATAGGATGTAAATTGTTTCATTTGAGACTGTAATCTTTCTTTTTTGCTTATTAAGCGTTATCATAGGCTCATTAATCTTGCATCACTTTGTGATGCAAGAATGTACAAATCCCTTCAGTTCTATGATTGTCATAACCGTTTTTCGGAGACCACATACGAAATGTAGCCATTCAATATTATTTTTTCCATACAATCGTATGCGACTATCATTACGCTTAACGACTGGAAGAATGCCTTTCTTCTCATAATATCTTAAAATATGAATAGGTAATCCTGTTTGTTCAGATACTTGACCAATGGTAAAGTTCACTTAAATAACCCCTTTACAAATGCCATTAATACATGGTTTCTGCTTCAAGAAAACATTTGGGTCATATGTTTGATAAATGCCAAGTCGCCGGATTTTTCCTTTATCTTAATTAAATACTTTGCATCTTCACCAACAATGTATCTCATCTGATTTGTACTATCCGTTGCAGCTTGATAGATAACCTCTGCTACAACCTCAGGAGAAGTGAATTGTCCACGCTCACTCATTTTTTCAAGTCCATCCTTAAAGGAATCGGTATACTTATGATAGTCCTTTAGGGATTCATCAAAGAAGAAGTCCATTGATCTTCCGCTAAAATCAGTGCTGATAGAACCAGGTTCAATTAATTTGACATGTATGTTTTGTGAAGCTAGCTCAAATGATAAAGATTCCGTAAAACCTTCGACCGCAAATTTAGTAGCATGATAAAGTGACATAGTGGGAAACGTAATTTTTCCGCCCATTGAAGAGATATTGATAATTAATCCATTTTTATTGGCTCTTAAATGGGGTAACATTGCTTTTGTCATTTTCATTAGTCCAAATACATTCACATCGAACTGTCTTCTGATTTGATCATCAGTAGCACTCTCGAAAATTCCCATTGTGCCATACCCAGCATTATTTAGAAGAACATCAATCTTACCAAATCGCTCAATTCCCTTTACTATTGCTTCTTGAATTGTTTCCTTTTGCTCAACGTCAAGCCTTAATATTAAAATATTATCTAGTCCAGTTAATTCCGTTTCCTTTTCAGGTGAACGCATTGTAGCAATAACATTCCACCCTTTTTCAGCAAAATGTCTTGCAGTTGCTTTTCCAATCCCCGATGATGCTCCCGTAATAAAAATAGTTTTCATTTTAAATCCCTCCGTAATATGGATGTTTCGATCATTAATTTATCTTACAACCTAGAGTTCGCTTTAAGTCAAGATATATATATGATTTTTCTGCTCACTTCGGTGCCCCTTTTTCATCAATAGGTACTGGTGAAGTTTTCAAGGTAGAAAACGATGGAGTTGTGAAAGTTTTAAAGGACATGTTGTTTGATAAAAATAGTCTCAAGGCAATTGCTTCATTAGGAGGCGACACACTTAAACAAACCTATAAAGACGCATATCAATCCAATGATTATAGTGGCACTCATTCCAAATGGCGAAGCATTTATTTCTCAAATACTTGGTGCAGTATGCCCAAATAATGTGGAAGATAATCAACTGAAATATGTGCAGAGTCAAATTAATCGTCTAGACAAAAAAGTTGAAGATTTAAGTGCTGCTATTCTTAAATCACACTATGATATTTTATTGAAAGAAATACAATTATTTGAAAATTGTGTTAATATTTTAGATTCATCTGATGTTTATTATAGTACGGGTGATGTATACGAAAACCGTCGCTGGCACGCTCGACACATTAACCAAAAATTTAAAGAAGCTTATAAAAGACTGTAGCAAAGATATACTACAAGCCAATATAATGCGTTAAATCTTAGAAACATCTCATCAATAATAACTACTTCAGGATTTATATCACAAAATTGATTTAAGATATTATCAACCTTTTTTACGAATACGGGTTTATATTTATACTTTTTCATATGTGTTATAAGTAACTCTTGAGTTCTAGCTTTGTTAGTTATTTTCAGGATAGTTGCCATTATGCCCTCCCATTACAATAATTAAATTTCAAATAAGTCTACGATAGATAGTTTAATCTTATTCATTTACTAAAAAGGGGTCCGTATTTCAATGTACTACTTCTCTATTTATGATAAGCCTTATATGATTATATACTGCATTTTTAGGTTTGAAATGTTTATAAACACAACTCCTTATTAGAGATTTGTTTAATTTCTAAATAAACATATGAAACGATATATTTATAGTTTTAATCTTATGAAATATTTATTCGTATTTTAGATCTTTTTATTTTTTCTATCTGGTAACGATACTAACTGCTTTAGTAAATGAATAATATAAAAGATCTATTATTTTTTTTGAAGAAATAAAAATCTGAGACTTTAAAGTTCGGTTATTATTCTGATTTGACATATCTAACGCATCTGGATTTTCTTTAATTAAACTAAGTATTCATTGCTAGATTTGTTTGTTTTTTAGACTAGTTCAAGTGGAATAATAGCATTTGTTTGTATATTTTCTAATATTTTTTTCTAATATTCGTCTTATATAAGAAAATATTAATGGTTAGTTTTCGATTCCTTTAATACGAAGATATGAATATCCCATATATCTGGCCCAAAATGTACCTTAAGCTATCAGAGGAAAGAATCTATTAAACGTTTAAATATTAATTAATCCTAAAAAATAGACTAGTAAAAAGAACTTGCAATGCGTTTAAACAAATTCTTAAAAGGATGAGGGTATTTTACTATCTCATCATAAAAAGGACATTTATACTAAAAATTTCAAACTTTAAATTTGTCAAATTCTTTATTAGATACCTTAATTATCTCCTTTACTAATCATTATAGAAATTTTATTTTTATTACAATTTGACTATATAACGTTACAATAGTATCCATTGAATATTTTAGTACAAACAAGAAATATTCATAAAGAAATGAAGTAAATAATCGCAAAAGACAAAGGAAATAGCCACTATACGTTAGAGACTTTCCATTTCAAGAAAGTAGCTAAGGTTATATATATCAATTTTATATATTATATAAACATTCACGATTCTCCTATTTATACTAATTAATGATTACATATAATTAGAGGAGGTTCGGGAACTGAAAAATAAAAATATACAATAAAATCATACTACAACCTCTTTTTCGTTAATTCAAATATGAATCTATAGATACAAAATGACCATGGCATATATGATATTGATATTATCCCCTTTAGGTAGACACTGTAAAAAAAGACCATGTACACACATGGATGTTACACTATTACTTGGAGGGGATTTTTCATGGCAAAAAAAGGTACAATATTTAATACATACTCAAATGAGATAAAGTTATCAGCTGTTCAAAGTTATTTAAACGGTGAAGGAAGCTACGATATGATAGCGGAGAAATATCAGATTAGAAGCTCTACACAACTTAAAAATGGGAATGAAAAAATATAAAGCATGTGGTGAAATTACAGATACTCGTGGAAAAAATAGTGAAATGAAAGGTATACCGAACCCTTTAAAAGGCAAACGGATTCATTTTAAAACTGTTGAAGAAGAGCGTGACTACTATAAGGCTCAGGTTGAATATTTAAAAAAGCAGTATCCAAATCTGTAAATGGGGGTGCACTAAAATATACGGTAAGATATCACATCATTGAATCATTAAAAGGGACATATCCAGTTATGTGGCTTACGAAATTTGCTGGTGTACATCGCTCAAGTTATTATAAGTGATTCATACAAAAGGTATGAAAAACATACGAATGGAATCCGAGAAACGATTAAAAAAGGTAATACAATCTATTCACATAAAGCACAGGAATATGGTTATTCACGTATCAAAATTGCTTTACAGGAAGAGGGACATTTTATAAATCACAAAAAAGTATATCGATTAATGAGTGAGCTTAACATTCAGTCTATTATTTGGAAGAAGCATCGCTTCTTTAAAGGGAATTATTTTAATACTTTTCCAAATGTTTTAAACCGTGAATTCAAAGATCGCCAGCAAAATGAAGCGCTTGTTACAGATATTACTTATCTACGATTCCAAAAGGGATTTCGGTATTTTTCTGTTGTCTAAGATATTTATAATAACGAAGTTGTTTCTTGGAAAATATCCAAGCGGAATGATAATGAACTTGTGTTAGATACAATTGAAATGTTGGCACAAAAAAGAGATGTGCATGGAACCATTCTCCATTCAGATCAGGGATTCCAGTACACATCTCATGCCTACAACAAAGACTTTTCGATTTTTGGTATCATTAGTAGTCACTCTCGCAAAGGAAACTGCCATGATAACGCTTGTATCGAGTCATTTTTCTCCCATTTTAAATCGGAGATGTTGTATTTGAATTATTTTAAAACAGAAGAAGATTTAATACAAGCAATTGAAGAATATATTTACTTTTATAACTATAAACGGTTCCAAAAAAGACTAAGCAATCATCGAACTCCGATAGAATCTCGAATCTCGATGGCTGCTTAGTCTTTTTCATACTGTCTACTTGACAGGGGTAAGACCATTAATGGCCCTTTTGCTAATCTTAACATTAATGTTAAAAATTCTATTAAATCATTATCTTTTTTTTCTTTAATTGAGCTTCCAATGTATCATATACAGCTAATTTGTAATTTATTCTTTCCAAATACTTATTTATTTGTGATATTTCATTTTCTACATTTTTTTTATGTTGAAGCATTATTTTTTTTCGATTACTAAGTGTGCAATTACCTTGATTATATAATTCTACATATTGCCTAATTTCTTTTATAGGCATACCTGTTAGACGTAATGCCAAAAGAAAATTAATCCACTCAATATTATCTTCGGTATATAAGCGATTCCCATTATTATCACGTTTTATAACGGGTATCAACCCTTCATTTTCATAATAGCGTAGAGCGGATACAGAAACTTTCATTTTTGTACTTATTTCCTTAATAGAATATGTCATTTTTTCCTCCTGTTTATTTAGATTTAAATCAAATTTAATATATATTAAAATACATTATAAAATTATAATTACTTAATGCATTTATCGATTGTTATTTCAACAGAAATTTTGCTAAATACTCTTCATTTTAATCATATATTATTTCTAAACCTTTTGAAAGCATTAAAAGATACAAATGTTATTGCTTCAGTTAGTTAATTATATGATTAATTATTTAAAGATTATAAGGTATGTACAGATTATCAAATAAATCTACATACCGGCTATATTTAGCACCCTCTCTTTTATCTATACTTGTAAATAAAAAGGGGCTATTAATAGTGGGTTTAATCTAAATAATAGTAGTTCATACATAACTTTTACTTCTCAATATAACTCGTTCCCTAATATATCATAAAACATAATTACTGTCGGAATTAATATTTTTTAACAGAAAGGTTCTCTCTGTCTATGTATCTACATACTTCTATGATTATAAGAAAATTTTAAAAATATATACTTTTGTAATTCCTGTAACTATTTTTTACAAGTCACATTTGTTATAATACCCACAAGATTTCTATTTGTCACCAAATACTCATATTTTTGGTAGCGTCAAATGTCTATCAACCTAAAAAATCAAAATCCCCCATAACAAAAATTCTATCTATTGCTGACAACTAATAATGATGCCTTAATTCTTTTATGATTATAGTAGTCTATGTATTTTACTAATTCTTGTTTGAAATGTGTTATATTTTCAAATTCTTTTCGATACAGAAATTCTGATTTCATGATACCGAAACAATTTTCAATAACGGCATTGTCATAACAGTTTCCCTTGCGAGACATACTTTGTGTTATGCCACATTTCTTAAGAGAATGACGATATTTTTTCATTTGATAGTACCACCCTTGATCAGAATGAATGAGGAGTTTGTCTTGATCTGTTACACGTTCAAAGGCTTGATCTAACATCGTTGAAACAAGGGAATAGGTCGGTCTTGAACCAATTGTATACGTGATAATTTCACCATTAAATAAATCTAACATTGGTGATAGGTATAACTTCTCCCCAAATAACTTAAACTCCGTAATATCTGTAACCCACTTTTCATTTGGTTTGTCAGCTTGGAAGTCGTGATTTAAAATATTCGGCGCAATTTTCCCAACTGTCACTTTGTAAGAGCGATATTTTTTCATACGAACAAAGCATTTTAACCCTTAAGGCGATACACTTTTTTATGATTTATTTTGTGTCCACGATTCATCAGTTCATCACGAATACGCCGATACCCATAACACCCATCGTGTTCATCATAAATAGCTTAAATCCGTTCTTTTATCTCCGCATTTGAATCAGGACGATTGAACTGTTTCATCCAGTAATAGTACGTACTATGTGGAATGTTTGCGAGTTGAAGTAACTCTTTGACAGGAAATTCATGCCTTAACTCATAGATTACTTAGGCTTTGTCTTGTTTGGTGATTGTTTCTTGTTTTGAACTAAGGCATTTAACTTTTTTAAATATGCATTTTCCATACGCAAACGCTCATTTTCTGCTTGTAGTGCTTCTATTGAACCTTCTACTACTGGTTTTATTTTTTTATCTTTCATGGTTGGACGCCCTTTTTCTTTGAATGTAGGGCATCTAATCCTCCTGTTTCATAGGCTATTTTCCATTTCCGAAGTACTTCATAAGAAGGTATATTGAAAAGTGCCGCTGTTTCTCTGATAGATGTCCCTTGTTCATTCATATAATGAAGTGCATCTAGTTTTTACTGGGTAGAGTAGGATGTATAGCGTTTTTCAAAAGCATTTTCACCTGAAGATTCATATCGTCTAATCCACTCACGAAGTAAGTTAAGAGTAACTCCTATAGATTTAGCAATTGTTTTTCCACTTCCTGAACCATCTAAATATCGTTTCACCGCTTGGATTATTTTTTTGAAGAAAATTTAGCCATAAAAAATGCATCCCAATTGTTAGACACGGTCTAACAATTGGGATGCACTTCAATTGTTTGGGGACTTATTTTTTTATTAGACGAAAATGTTATTACGTTAATGTTTTTATTCGGATTTGCACATACACCAATCTTATGGGAATTAGTCACCATGGTACCATTTTTATCCTGTTTTTCCAGGGGTAAAGTAATACCTTTTATCCTAAAGCTAAATCAAACCGTTTTTCTGTATACCGTCCATATCGAAGTAATGTTCTATCCAGATCGTATTAGTCGAACAACAAAAAATCCAATTATGTTAGTGAAAAACTTACTTCTCTGTTATCTGAAGGGATTCATTCCGTTCGTTTTACGTATAATCAAACAAAGCAGAATGCGACATATTGTTGATTTCTAAGTGTTTCTCCATTATTGTAATTTATAAGTAATACCATGGATATCAATATTATTTATAGAACTAGGCCAATTATCAGTAGTCCATCTACCTGAATTACCTTTAGCCTCAACTTGTTTTGCAGCAAGCGCATAGAATGTCATTTGATTTTTATTGTACCATTTATCGTTATGTGGATTAGGAGTAAAAATATATTGATGCTGGCCCGGATTAAATCTCATTCCTCTATTATTCCCTCTTGATATTTCCATCCAATTGTATTTTTGATCATTAATTGTAATTGAAGAACTCATCACATTGCCTCCCTTAAATTAAATTATAAAATTCATAAAACTTATGAATCTGTTCTCCCAATAGAGGAGAATGTTTTTCAAAGAGATTACAACAAATGACATCCCGCGACCTTCAAATAAAATGAATAGGGAACTTTATATTCTATTAAGGATTAGTACATACCCCATCGTTATTAAAATGATATGTTTTAATATTTCCCGCTGAATTCTTGATGGCAACTTCTCCCGTAACCATTTGTCCTTTATCAAATCTGTTGTTTTTTTCCGGGCTACAGTAATACCATTCTCCATTATAATGGACCCACTCTGTTCTTTGTTCTCCCCTTAGAACGCTTTTGGTAATGCCGAACGTATCTTTAAGCATATTTTTACCAGCCTCAGGGAGGTTATCATAGCCATTCGGTGCCAAACGAGAAATATCAAGTGGATTAAAATAGAACCACTTTCCCTTTCCAATTTCCACAAACTCTTCAACCATTTGACCTTTATAAAATTTTTGAGTTTCTTCCGGGGTAAGGTAATATGTTCTACCATCCGCATCTGTAAACCAGCCTATAACCATTTGACCTTTATCAATATTATTAGGGCTGAAGTAATAATATGCATCTGGCTGATGCATCTCTAGTTGCCCATGATCATCCATAATAAATCCACCAGTCTTAACCCAACCAGTTCTCATTTTCCCATCCTGATCTAAGTAATACCACTTTCCATTTTGTTGCGGTATCAATGTATTGCGTTTTACTGCCATCCAGAACGCCTTATTTCCCTTTGTTTCAGCATAATATTTTGGCACTAAAGTCGGTTCCTTAGAAAGTTTTGAACTTCCCTGTGGATATGTTTCTTTTATATGCTTTATATATTTATCAGGAAATTCCTTAAGATCTTTCATAAACTCATTGTAGCTGCTATTATGAAATTGTAGTCTAGGACCTAATCCATGCTTTTCTATGCATCTTAAAAATAGTATATGGGTGGTTGCAACTGCAGTGTACAGAGGAAGCTCTGGCTCTTCATAACCTTCTTTACTACATTGAAGAATAAGATCTTTAAATTTACTGTGAATAATCCTTGCTCTACTACGGTTGTGCTCTTCCGGGCTATCCGATCCATAATATGATTCAGATATAGACTTTCCATTCAATGAGGCATCGAGTAGTTTTAATTCGTGCTGCAGAGCTTTTAGTGCTACTTTAATACTTTGTCGATCATAATTTTCAATTTTTTCATTCATTAAATCAGCAAATTGGTCCATTATATTTGTCGCTTGATTATCGTTATCTATCACCTCATCTGGCCATATTACACCAATCATTGCAGAAACAAACGATCCTCCATATGGAATGAGTGCCGTGACCGCTACTGTTAGGTTTTTAAAAGTATTATTCCAGCTTACTTCGTTTTTGTGTGCGTCCTTATAAAGGTCTTTAAGCGCCTTTCCCCCCAATGAAGTAATTGTCTTTGCAATTGTCGAATCAAAAGCATGTTCGTTAAGCAATCTGATACTTTCATCTGCAAGTATCTCGATCACATCGACAACAGGATCACTACCACCGCCAGCACCTAATGGTTGTGAAATAGATTCTTGTATCTCATACGTATGTTCCATAATATAATCATCCTTTCAGCTAATATTTCAAATCTATTTATTAAGACAAAAAACATTAAACTTACCAATTGTAAAATAATTAGAATAGAATGAATTTAAGAAGCATTTTGGGATAATTCACGATTTAATTCACAATAATATTTTTAGTAAAACTAAACGATATCCACTAATGTTTAATCAATATCCTCTCACCTCTATTTTATTTATTGGAAACGCTACACCTAAATCATAAAGTTAAATAATTATCTTAAAAACATCTGATTTGTTTATTTGATAGACAAAATAGGTATTGTATATATTTAATAATTTAACAAACTAATATTACTAGCTATTTTATCAATTTAACTTAAATATAGAATATTTTCTATTTAAGATACTAGTAAGCTAAGCATAGCTACAGTTATTAGTACAATAATCCCCATAAAGTATTTATTAGAAGTCCAAATAATGCATCAAATTACAAAGCAATAGAAACTTTAAACATCTAAATTGCAAAATAAAAAGATGATTACAGTATTTTACTGTATCCATCTTTCGAAAACTTTTTTCTTAACAAATCTATTATTTAGTTGTTTTTAGTATTGCTCTAAACTGATCAAAATGTATATTTTCGTTTAAATTATTAAAGTTCGATTTTTTCTAATCTCATCTAAATTGACTTTAATATTATTACTCTTTAACATTTTAACATAATTTTCATATTCTTTATTTGGTGAATCTTTTCCTATAGTTAGCTTGTATTCCGCAAAATAAATAAACTTCATAATGGCTCGGATTTTGACTCTCGAACTGTTTAGCTGGATAATAATATTGTTCTAATAGTTTTGTAACCATTTGTAATTTAAGCAATGTACTAATATCACTTATATTGGTAGTATTATTAGCTTTTCTAATTAACGCTAATTTTTGTACAAATTCTAAACTTTTCGGAACATAATCACTCCAACTAATTAGCGTCTTACTTTCAGGAACAATCACATTGTAAGATCTGTTATTATAAAATATATAGCCCTATACTATAATGTTTTTGCGAATAAATTTTTGTACATCTTCCCCACCCTATTATTAAAACAGTATCCCCTTTAGGAGATACTACAAAGATTTTTTCATCTTTTTATGGATAATCTATATTGTTCCATTCCATGAGTAATAATGTCCCCATCAGTATTTCCACCTTTTTTGTTGCTTCATTTAAGTTTATAATTATGTCTCTATACCAATGGATAATACAAGCTTTCCATCATTCATAGTTTCTCTTTTTAATCCTTGCTTAATTAATAGTTTTGTTGTTTCTTTAAGTTTATCAATTGGTTTTATTGAAGATATATTATCCAATTGCTCATTTGGAACTAGTTGATGAACTTTTAAAGATTAGGTGCAAGGATAAACAGATCATAATTAGCCGTTAATGGTTTTGAAACTCTGTTTAACATTTTCCCACAATTTAATTTCAATGGGATAATTATTAAATTTCATTGTGTATCTTCATTACCATACTACGAAATTTTTGATTAAACTCATCGTCCATGCTATTTTTAACATTTGAGAACAAGATAACAAATATACGTTTATCCCAATTGAAATTATTATAAGTATTCCATCCAGATAATACACCGTGATTATGATAATAGTCTGGATGAACATAAAAACCAAATCCGTATTTTTTTACTTGTGATACTGTAAAAATTTCTGATAAACCCTTTTTAGAAATCAATTTTTCTGCCATGATTGCTTCATCTAATTTTTTCATATCATCTACAGTAGTATACATATCTCCACAACCATATAGCCATTTCATTTGTAATCTCTGTGCCGGTACAAGTGAATCTTTCTCTTTTCTATACCCCTCTGCCAAAAATATATCCTCAGGCATTTTTTCCCCTATACCTGATTCTTTCATATCAGCTGGGTTAAAAATATGTTCATTTATATACTCGGATAATGGGCGTTTTGATATTTTTTCAACAATATATCCTAAAACCATGTAATTGTAATCTGTATATCTCCACCCTGTTCCAGGAGGGAATTCAAGTTTTTGGGATCCAATCCAATTTATTAACTTTAGGTGTGAAGTTGTATCAACATTTCCTTGTCCTTGCTCAGGTAATCCGGATGTATGTGTTAATAAATGTCTTAATGTAATCTGCTTCTCTGCTGGAAATGTAGAAACATATTTATTTACATTTTCGTCTATATCTAATCTTCCTTGTTCTTGTAATTGCATAATAGAAACAGCTACAACCGTTTTTGTGATGGAACCAATACGGTATTTTGTTTTTGGAGTCGCTAGTACGTTATCTTGTATGTTGGCATAGCCATAAGCCTTTCTTAAAATTACATGATCTTTAATGGTTACAAGGACAGAACCATTAAACGCGTTATCTTTTAAATATTGATCTAACCTTTGAGTTAATACTTCATATTTACTTGGTTGATTTGCTTTTTTTTTTATTTGAATCGTATCTTTAAAATAAGGAGATACTTTTTTAGTGTCTAAAAATAAGTGGAATATATTTGTAAATATATACAAACTTATAAAAAACTGAAGCAGAATAATTAATCTATGATTAAAATATGTTTTTAACATATAAATCCCCTTCTAATACGTTAATTAATAATTTACGCTATAAAATGTACGGAATACACTAACTATTTTTTGAAGATAATATTATTTAATTTTATAGGTACTAGCACTTATAAATTCTTTGTTTATTAATTTTTTGTTTTTATTTTCCACTTCACGATATGTGTTTACCTTTAATAAGAAATTTGTTTGTTCCATTGTTTTTGTATACACATGTACAATGTTATCGCTTATTTTCCCAAATAATTTAACAATTAATTGATTATCTTTTACAATTGTTTTGATATATATCGGCGTATCAGTGGTGTTTTTGAACTTAAAATCGGGACCGTTATCAGCTACTGTTGCATCTAATCCTGCCGGGACATACTTTACTTGGTGACTATGATTTACTCTATATACAATATCTAAATTTGCTAATAAAACAGCGTTGTATAATGTGCTAGAAACTTGGCACACGCCTCCCCCTGCAGCCTGTATTATTTTATCATGTAGAATGACTGGTGCATTTTTATAGCCATGAGCTTGATCAGTTATACCCACAATTTCATTAAAGCTAAATTCTTTATTTGAAGGTACTACTACACCATTTAATTTCATAGCAGCTTTTTCAATATTCTCCCTTACATTTTCACTTCGTCCTAAAAGATCTGTTTTATATTCAGACATAGGGTTTTTCATATATATTTTTTTTAAATCTTGCAGGGAAAGATTAGGGTGGATATTGCTATATTTTACGACTACGTTATTTGTTTCTTTATAAACAGCGTCTAGTATATCTTTTTTTAACATAGTAATATTCACCTTTTTGCCAATTTTTTCATCAAAATAAGATATTTTAGAATTAGAATCACTTATTTTTATAAATGCATTAGTAGGTTCTTTTTGAAATTTAGTGAACTCGTTCGCAATGAAGTGTTGTAATTTATTGTCATCAATTTTCGGTTCTAATTTATAATCTATTTTTCGAAAGCCAATTTCTGCTGTTAATTGTTTTAACCAGCCAGTCCATTTATTTTCACCTTGTTGGTCAAAAATCTTATCTATGACAAGCGTAGGTTCATACATGATTCCCATTTCCTGATAACTATAAGTTCTTTTGGCTTTTCCTAATGCAAATGTTATCTCTTTTTGCATTAAATGTTTGATTTGTTCTTGATTCATACTTTCTAATTGCTTTCTATTTAACCCTCCTACATCAACTGATTCAATGTGAGTGTTTGGTAAAACAACTTCTTCTAAATCGTGATTCACAGAAGAAATATGATACATTATTTTAAAACTAATGAGCGTCACTAATAGTATTGTAAAAACAAAAATTAAGCACTTCGTTCTTTTTATTTTTTTTTTGATAATTAAATTGAAATTTTTTTTCGACATATAAATCACTATCCTTAAAAATGTTTCTTAAATAAGAAGCTTTGAAATCGATTCCTATGCAATTCTATTTAAATTAAGATGCAATGTAAAATTCAAACAAATGATGAAAACCATCATTTTAAATGATGGTTTAAATGACTAGAAAATTTATTCAATAAAATTTTTTGGCTATTATTCTGTGTTACATGTTTCAAAAAATTCATGCAGTTTTCTTTGTTATTTATATACTTGAAGTTCTTTTATAAAATTTCTCATAGCAGGTCCTGGATTTATATTTTTATTTCTAATAAACATGGTTGTGATTTGACGAAACTCTTCTGGGATTTCATGACAATAAATGTTAGGAAGACTAGAGAATAAACCCACAGCTGTTACTGGTAAAAGTGTCACACCTAAGCCCAGGGATACACTATGCAAAATCATTTCTAGCATATTAAACTCCATAAATTTATTATTAATAAATCCTTCGTTTTCGAGCCATTTTTCTAACATTGCTCTATAACCGCAACCTTGTCCAAACACTAAAAATGTTTCATGATTCAAATCTTGTAATTTAAATGTAGGTTGATTTGTAACCAATGTAAGTGTCTTGCTACTAACTTCATATTGTTCAAATGATAGCTCTTTTATAGGCCCCGTAACAAAAGCACCATCTAATTTATAATTAAGTACATCTACCATTAGTCGATTACTTACATCGGTTTTTAGCGAAATATCTACATTGGGATACTTCGCATAATACCCAGCTAATATCATAGGTAATGGGTGTACGGTATCTACTGTTCCGATATTCAAAAAACCAACAGAAGATTCATCCTTAAACATATTATTTAATTCCTCGAATTCTTTAAGGATTTTGTCAACTTTTTCAAGAAATTTTTGTCCATCTCCAGTTAATGATATCCCCCTAGCATGCCTATGAATTAAGACTGTATTTAACTCTTGTTCTAATTGTTTTATGTGTGCAGTTACATTGGATTGCACATAATTTAAACTTTTGGCAGCGGCTGTAATATTTTTAATTCTAGCTACACTTTGAAAAATTTTTAAATCTCTAAATTCCAAATTTATCTCCACCTTGTATATGTTTTTACTGTATTTGAGGTTATTTATATATTTATTTTCAGTTCCTTAATATAAATGAATGTATGCATTTATATTAAGTGAAATATAGAAATGTTAAACGTTTATTTTTGGGAAAATTACGAGAACTATAGGCCATTATGTTTTTATATAGGCTGTTTAATAAAACTATATATCGATTGTTATATACGATAAGACTTGTGATTGAACTTTTAAAATACTAAAGTATCCTTTATGGTGTTACATATCTCTGTCCTTTATGTACTTGTAATTATTTTCACAGCTGAAATATTTTGATTTTATCGTTGACGATGTTGGTCCCATATGACTCACCTATTGTAATGATTAAGAGGTATTATTGTACAAGATTATTTTGTCCAAACAATAGACAATTTCGGCACATATTTATTATGTAATTATTTAATAATAAGCGTACAAAATCATTTTTTACGAGGAATAAACTTATGGAAAAAATCTCATGCTCAGGTAAAGAATCTAATCAGAAAAATTTTATGAATACGGAAATAATTGCTTCTTTAGATAAAAATATTGAGTTTATAAAAAAATATATGGGGGATGCTCCGGACCTTGTAATAAGAAGGATACAGAAAGGAAATTATCACACACTAGCCTTGGTTTATCTATCAGAGTTGACTGATAAAAAAGACATTAATGATAGTATTCTTAAACCTTTGTTAAGAGAAGAATTTACCAATGAAATTGAGCTAATCATACCCATTGGGAATATTTCAAGAGTGCTATATCTTAATCAAATTCAAGAAAGTTTATTAGAAGGAAATGCTATTCTTCTTGTAAACGAGTATACCGTTGCATATAAATTCGAAATTAAAGGTGGACCTAATCGGCAGCCATCTGATTCCAAAAATGAAATATCTATAAAAGGTACACATCAAGGATTTGTAGAAGCTGCCGGGAAAAACATTGCTTTAATACGAAATTATTTGCCAACTGCTAAATTGACTGTAACATCTACAGAAATTGGTGAAGAAGGAAAAACAAAAATTCATGTACTTTTTTTAATGGAAAAGGCAGATTTTCAAATAATAGCAGAGGCTCAGGGTAGATTAGAAAATATTAAGGTTAATTCTATAGTTAATACTGGTGAATTGGTTAAACATATTGAAGATAATCCGTATTCACCTTTCCCACAACTTTTACTGACTGAAAGACCTGATACGGCCGTATCTTCCTTATTAGACGGGAAATTTGTAATAGTTGTTGATCATTCACCTAATGTATTAATTGGACCAACAAACTTCTTAAGTTTTTTTAGAAATATAGATGATTGTAGTACGCGGTGGATGATTAATTTTTTTCTTCAAATATTACGCATAGTAGCATTTTTTCTAGCACTCATTTTACCAGCTACATATATTGCATTAATCTCATTTAATTATAGCCTGATTCCTGTTCCATTATTTTTATCTATAGCAGAATCTAGGGAAAATGTTCCATTCTCAGCTATTGTAGAGGCTATGATTATGGAAATCACTTTAGAGATGATGAGAGAAGCAGCCTTACGCTTACCAGCCCCTATTGGACAAACAATGGGGATTGTTGGAGGCATTATTATTGGTCAAGCTGCCGTGCAAGCAGGAATTGTGAGTAATATCATGATTATTATCGTTTCTGTAACAGCCATCGCATCGTTTACGGTTCCTAATTACGATATGAGTTTAGCTGTTAGGTATTTACGTTTTCCAATGATGCTATTAGCTACATGGTTTGGATTTGTAGGTATTATTATTGGTCTTATGATATTACTAGCACATATATTAAGCATTCGTTCTATAGGTACCCCGTATGGAGTCTCATTTTTCCCATTGGAAATTTATAAATTTAAAAATTTCATTCTTAAATATAAAAATGAAACCAAAGGTGACATATGATATCTAAAATTAATAATGCTAATATACTTTCTTTAAACCAATTTATATTTATTATTCATGGTGCTCAGGTTGGAACGGGAATTCTCTTCCTTCCCCGTACATTGGCAGAAAAAACTGGAACTGATGGATGGTTAGTCCTCCCTTTTTGTTTTGTGTTTTCTACTATCGCTAGTATAGCTTGGGTGCAAGTGGCTAAAAGATATCAAATACACTTTACAAAAGGATCGAATAATAAAATGATTGAATATACAAAGAAAGTTCTCATTATAGTTTATATTTGTTATTTCTCTTTTTATGCATGGGTTATTCTATTAAACGGTATGCTTTATATTAAGGGGAATTTACTTCCCAAAACACCTGATTATCTCTTAATTTTATTATTTTTAATTCCTACGTATCTTGTTGTAGCCGAAAATGTTTATGTATTAGGCCGTTACTGTGAAATTGTATTTTACCTTACGATTTGGATTGTATTATTATTTTTAATACCTCTAAAAGAAGGAAATTTATTGAATATGCTTCCTGTTTTTAAAAATGGAATTAGTGGCTTTTTGAATGCTTTTCCTCAGGCTATCTTTCCATTTACAGGTTTTGAAATGGTAGCCTGTATGTACCCTTATTTAAAAAGAAAACAGGCCGCAATTAAAGGCGTAATAATCGCTAATAGCATTACATTGATATTTTATACTTTCATGACAATATCCTGCTATATATTTTTTAGTCCTGATGAAATAACCTCTTATAATCAACCGGTTCTAAGTATACTTAAAATCATTGAGGTTAGTTTTTTAGAAAGGTTTGATTTACTTATTATTACTTTATATCTATTTGTAGTTTTTACTGCATGGACTCCATATATTTATGCCAGCTTATTATGTATAAGTAATTTAACTAAACAAGAAAAAAAGAATATACACATTTATATTTTTTTTATGTGTATTATTTTGAGTGTTTTCCTGATACATCCATCATGGAGTCAGGTACAAAGTTGGAAGAGCTTAATCTCACATGTAGGATTAGGAACAGCCTACATATTCCCTATATTCATGTTACTGGTAATAAAATTAAGGAGGTGATACATAATGATGAGAAAAATATTATACTTTCTTATTTGTATAGTAGTGCTCACCGGTTGTTATGACCAAGTATATGTTGAAGATGTGGCTGCGACATTAATAGTAGGAATTGATATAGATCAAAAAAATCATTTGAAAGTATATGTAGTAAATTCTTTAATTAATAAAGATCGGAAGCGAAACGAAGAAAAACATTATGCTACAGATATCACAGTTCGAAAGGCAAGAGATCAATTTGATACTATAGATCCAGGTATTATTTCTGGAAGTAAAATTCAGATTGTTCTTTTAGGAAAAAAACTTCTTCAAAAAAAGAATTGGTTTGAATACTTAGAACCGTTTTATCGTGATCCTCAAAATACTATGACTGCCAAAGTCATTGGTGTAGATGGGAAAGTTTCTGATATTATTTATTCTCATTCTCCTCAAAAAAACTTTCTTTCGGATTATTTAGCTAAATTAATTAAAACAGGGAATGCAAGGAATGTTACTGTTAAAACGACATTTAAAGAACTGTATAGACAAGTTAAAGATAAAGGAATAACTCCTAGTATTTCTAGCATTAAAAGGATAAATAACCAAAAAATAAAAATTACAGGAACAATGCTTTTAGATTATCAAAATTTGCTTATAGAAAGCTTAAATCCAAATGAAAATAAATTATTAACCTTATTACAAGGTAAAATAAAAGGGGATTATTCATTTACAATAAAAAATCCACTCAAGCAAACAAACAAACAATGGATTAGTATTTCGGCGCAAAGAATGAACGTTGACACAAAAATGGCATATACGAACCGTTTTAAATTTCAAATACAAATTAATATGGGAACAGAAATTATAGAGAAATTCCCTGCTTCCTACACATCGATAACTAGTAGGGAATTAGAAAAAGCTATTTCACAACAATTCACAGAAGAATTAACACGACTTATCAAAAAGGTTAAACGAGCAAACATAGATCCTATTGGATTCGGATTATATGCTCGTGCATTTCAATATAAAAATTGGGTACCTTATGAACAAAACTGGGGGAAAGAATTATCTAAAGCAAACATAGATATAAAAGTAAATGTAAAAGTGAGAGATGTAGGTAGCATTAAATAGAAATTATGAATCAAAATACGTTATAAGAGGTGTTGTGAGTTGAAATTTAAATATAAGCTAATATTCACCATGATTTTCACATTAACATGTGTACAACAAGTACAAGCATCGATTGCAACTCCAAAATACTTAGTTTTTAAGCGCTTTGAAAATAAGTTATATTATGTAAAACATAAATTACTAATTAAAGAATTTTTAATTATAACTGACCAAAGTAAGAAACTGATTCCCGCGGGTAGATATACTGTAGTGTATACATTTTCCAAACATTATTCATATAAAAATATCAAGGAAAAAACGTTAAATTATCAATTAATTAGCTTGAAAAGCACCAAAACAAATGATGTTAATTATGGAATATGTGAAACAAATCGTGAAAATAATACTAAAAACCCCATAAATGTAGACTGTATATATATGAAAAATATAGATATACAGTGGTTACATTCTCAGGTGAGAGAAGGAACAACTGTCATCATTCAATAATTTTATAAAATTTATTGATCACTAGGAATATGTTTAATATAATGAACAATTCATTCAAAAAAAACGGTGTATATACTTAAAGTTGAAAGATATTGCAAGCTCTTACTCATTCTGTATACTACAGTCAATTAGGAGACATTGATGATTCTTTTTACGAGGATACAGAAAAACTACCATCATTTTTCTGTATAATTGATACCCTATTCATTCGTGCTAAAAACTAGCTTAAACAGTGATTTTCATATTAAAAACATTGCCAATGTGGCGTATATAATTCATGTATCTGTTTCATCGAAGAGATTAGGGGGCTTTCTCGAAGCCGCTCATCTCCCATCATGAGCCATATTACCTCTAAGCTGATGGATACCACTCCCATTCTCCTACTGACTTTCCTCCTCTCTAGTGAAGCTATCATTTATTTTAAATCGATTTGAATGTAACCAACTATTTTTGATTGTATTCAATTTTTATCGACACTCTTTCCTTTCTATTTATCTATAAAAAAAGAGAGGAATTATTCTCTCTTTCCAAAATATTTTACACTTTTCCCAAAATAATTTCATATTTATAACTTGTTATAGCTTACGAGCACTCTGTTTAATGAAAAATAATAAAAGAACTATAAGAATAGAAAGACTTATTAAGCGTGTTCTTATCTTATAGTCTTAGATTGTCTCGTTTCAGTGAAGGGAACAATCAATATCAAGCTATTTCGTAGTTCAAATTCACTTTATTTTATAAACATTCCAGAAACTTATTGTGTCACTGGATAAATACGCCATTTAAAACACCTAAAATAATTAATATAAGATATTTGTTATTTGATTGCAGATTCAAAAAAAGATATTGAATGCTCTCTATTCCACCTACAATTATAAAACTTGGTAATATTACATCTACTAAAAAATCAACTTCTGAATTGTTAATCCAATTTGGCGTAAGTATAAAAATACAGATAAAGACACTATCTACCGCAATAGAATAAACAGATCTTGTCATACTATATTTTAATTCAATATCATTTTTATAAGTTACAATTGTGTTTTTAAAATATTTTAATCCAGATATCAAAATACTTAAACTAAACAAAACGTTAATCCCGGTAAGTATATATTTCATCTCAAATACCTATTTACAGGCAGCCCACACCCCTGTAGCACCAGTTAATTCTCCAGCCAGACCTACAAGAGCTTGTCCGCCAACACGCATTCTTTCTTCCCAAGTAGATGCTTGTACAAGAAGTTTTGCAGCTTCTCCAAACCCACCTAAAGCATTAATATATTTCTTAATTTTAATTAATTTAGAAACAGCAATTAAATTTCCGCCTACAAAAGCAGCTAAAGCACCAGAACATTTACCTATTTTCACCCAATCAGGGTCAGCAATCACTGGGAATGCGGTGTTTTTATCAAATTCAACAATCTGAATCAACTTATTTCCATCAACTTTATAATGTGTAGAAACTGGTTTTTCATTTGCATCTTTTGCCCAAGCTTGCATAAATACACTTTGAATAATATTTTCTGAGTCGACTATAAAAACTTCACCTGTATCATATTCTTTTCCTAAGTATTCCGCAGACGTAACTAGTTTTCCGCCATTTGGAATATCAATAACAAATTCATATTCTTTTGGAGCAAATTGATTTTTTATCTTAATTAACGATCGAAAACCATCTTTGGTAGTTTGTAAAGCTAAATCAGTTGGTTGATTTTTATCTTGATAAATAAGAGTTCCATTATTTGTTTGGATAACTTCACTTGAATTTAACTCTGGGAGAGAAATATGTAAAGACTCCTTTCTATCCTTAATAGTAATAGGTTCTGAGTTTAATTTGTTTGGAATTTTTACTATGCCTGATGCATTTTCAACAACTGTTGCTTCGTTAGAATCAACTTTAAAGTTATTCAAAACATCATCAATTCCCGTGCTTTTTTCAATCATTAAAGCTGTAGAGTTTGCCTCTTTTTGTGAATTATTAATTTCAGCATGTATTGAAGGGGTTAGCAGAGATATACCCATAGTCCCTGCAATTAACCCTATCAAGACCTTTTTAGATAAAAAATCCATTTAATATTCTCCCTCTAATTAATTATTTTCTATTATTATAAAAAAATACCAATCCCATTATTAATCTATTATTAATTTTGACAAAGTTAAAAAACGTATTCTTATTCCCTTTACAAATGATAAATTTGTGTAGAAAGTGTTATTGTTCATAGTATGTAATATGTATTGGGTATTGGGTAAGAAAACAAAACTTTTTATCAGTAACAAAGAAAAAGCACTCTTTCGGGTGCTTTTTTAAATCGTATTTTCAGCTCAGCTAGTTAGACCAAACGGCTCATAACGGTCTGGTCATACGCTTAATTTCTACAGGATTCATATATCAATAAAGCACCTATTACCAAAATTATGGTCATAGGTGCTTTTGTTTTGTTAATTCATTAAATAAAAAATACAAAAAAGATCTATAACTAGAGTACGAAAATAAATTAAATGAATAAAAAACAAACAACAGACTCTAGTCATATTAATTAATAACACAGATTATATATTACACTCATTCATGCGCTAGTATTATTCCATCAGACTTGTTTAACAGGTATGTATAGTCTCATCCAATTGTTGATATGTAGTAGTATATAAATTCATCTGTAGTTTTTAGGTAAAGGAGTACACAGGGTTAACGTAAGGTACATTTGCACCTTAGTAATTTAGATATTTTTCAATAGATGATTTAAAAATATCTTTAGAATTAGATTTGAACTGCTCTGATTTTTTGATTTTACGGACTGTTTGAAGCTGCAAACATCGATCCATCAGTAAATTTTAACAGTCCTTGTCCATAGTTTCTACGGTAAGAGCTAAAATATCTCGTACAATTACCAATACATCCATCGAGGTTTCAACAGAATAAATATTATATCATCTTAATTTTTATCACATTATCAAACCTTTAAAAATAACAAAAAGCACAGTCCTCCTAAGCCCATAGGATTAAACCGTACTTTAAGTAAAAGCATAAATAAACATACATACATTCATAAAATACATCAAATCGGTGTTTCCGCACCTTTCAATGTANNTACATTGAAAGGTGCGGAAAACATTCATGACAAACCTCTAAAATCACTTACTATTATTACAGAAATATAACCAAAAATAATAACTGGTAAAATAGATATTTTTATATAAATTTGTTTTTATTTCACCAGTTCATAATGATGTATTCTTATTAGTATTGAAAATTAATATTTTTGTGGTTTGACAAGTATTATTATTTTTATCTCATTACTATTAATTTAAAGAAAATTATTATTTTAAAAAATGTGACAACCTTATTCGTTTCATCACATCCTAAAAACAATAGATTCCGATGGTTAAGTGGTTCAGTTTTCATTTTTAAAGAAAGAATGTAATCATTAAATTTTATTGATCACAGAACATTAATAGTATCCATATCAAAATCACCCTGTTTTATGATTTGGTAGTGTTTAAGTTAGGGGATGTACAGGTATACTTGCACCATCCCCACTTTTTTATTATATTGCTTGGATATATAAGAAGAATAATAAGACTATATATTATTTTTTGTCACATTTATTCCAAAAGAACCATTATTATATGTACAGAATTCCTAGCCGTTATTATTCCAGGGAATGATAAAATAATTTTAGTACATCAATCAGAATTTAAAAAACACTTATTTGTCTATTTTAAAAACAAATAAGTGCTAAATCACACTATAGTACTTTAGCCAACATTCTCCTTTCATCTCTGCATTTTAAATTTTTTAACAAAAAATGTATTGTTGGCTTTATTTTAAACAAAGAAACTTAGCGCGTCTTCTAATCTATTTTTTTAAAGATGCCATGAGTTAATGTTTCATAAAATCCCAGGCAAATTAAAACAAAATTCGATACACAGAATATGTCAATTGTACTAGCTACTTCATATACCTTTTAGATGTAAATACTTCCAAGAAATAGATGGGAATTTTTTTAATTATACTAGTTGCTTTACAAATTTAATTTTTAAAAGTATCTTTAAATAATTCTCTCAAGAATTTTTGCTGCTATTGCTGGTCTGTTAAACATTTTAATTCTAGTTCCTCTCAAATATTTTTTCTATTGATCAAACAGCTTCCATTCGTCTTTTTCAGTACTCTAATAATGTGATGGCCCAAAGAAGATTTTACTGGCACACTTATTTGGCTAACACCTAAATTATAAGTAGTTCTCTAAAATTTAGGACCTTTTTTTATTAAACCAGACTCAGATAACTCCTCAACCTTGTTCTTTTGAATCCTAATTCCTCAACTACAGCTTAGCAATATCTTCACCTTTCCCAGATGGAGAATCATGAAATCTTAGATTACTAACTCTTAAGACAGCATGTTTTCTTGCAATTAGATTTATCAGTCAATTTTTTTCATTTAGAATCTCTTCTAATAATTTTTGTATCCCTTGTTTTTTTGAAATTTTCGTGTTCTAAAAGATAGGTCTTTTGAAAAAAATTGAAAATTCATCATTTGCTTGAGAGTCAATTTTGTCTTTACATTTAACAAATTGAACGTTTTTTAGATTGATATTTATGTTTAAAATTTAAGTAGTTACATTTTTTAGTAATAGAAATGTTTGGGGCATGAATATGATTACTTAAGACTTAATTATTTTCGGCAGTTTTTATTTCAAAATATTATTTATATTATTGCATGTGTGTTAGTGCAGATTTTTACCAACAATATTTCTTAGAAAGGATGATTAAATTATGACACACCCTCAAGAATTTTTAAATGAAACACAAAGCACTACTTATCAATCAATAGGTGCTGGTGAAGTTTTCAAAGTGGAGAACGATGGAGTCGTTAAAGTTTTAAAAGATATGTTGTTTGATAAAGATACTCTCAAGTCAATTGCTTCATTAGGGGGAGATACATTAAAACAAGTATATAAAGACGCATATCATTCTAATGATTTTAGTGGTACTCTTAGAACTGTAGTACTAGGGGCGGTGGCACTCATTCCATATGGAGGGGCATTCATTTCCCAAATACTTGGTGCGGTATGCCCAAATAATGTAGAAGATAACCAAATGAAATATGTACAAGATCAAATTAATCATCTAGATAAAAAAATTGAAGATTTGAGTGCTGCTACCCTTAAATCACACTATGAGACTTTATTGAAAGAGTTAGAATCATTCGAAAGGTCAGTTAACAGTTTGGATACAACTGATGTTTATTATAGTACGGGTAATGTATATGAAAATCGTCGTTGGCACGCACGACATATTAACCAAAAATTTAAAGAGCTTATAAGAGATTGTAACAAAGAAATCCTGCAAGCAAAAGAACTTCCTATGTACACTACAGTTGCTACCGCTTATTTGTTATTTTTAAAGTTCATTGAAAAGAACGGGAAAGGACCTAAGATAAAATTTGATAATGCAAGCTTCAACGAAGAATTTATGCACGATATCCAGACAGCTGCTAAGGAATACAAAATTCATATAGAATACACATACAACGCTGAAGCACACCGCCTCAGAGAAGAAATGATAGCTATAGCACAAAAAGCAAGAAGTGTGACTCATGCTTATTTAACGGGGAATGAAAGTAGTTTTGATGATGCTGTGGTAAGGGCTTTGAAAAAGATGGAAGATAAATATAATGAATTGTTAAAGAATTTTATGCGTGATGGCGCTGCTTCCGTTCTTTCAGGCCAAAATACGATTATGAACAATCTCGGAAAAGATATAGATAATTATCGAAATAAATTGAATGAACAGAATAAATATTACAATAGAACATGGGGAAACCAGGCATTTAGAGTAATCGCAAGAATCGACACATGGGTACAAGAAAGTGGTAAATGGTATTATTATGATCATGATATGTTATTAGTTAATCATATCTTTTATAGTGGAGGAAAGTGGTATTACCTCAGCCCTGAAAAAACTGATAAATTAGAAAAAGGACAAATGGCAACAGGATGGCTAAGTTTGCCCTCTAATAAGATGGGCGTGGTAATGATGTTTATGTATTCAAAAAATGTGGGGGGCAAATATAGCAATGAGTTACCGAAGATAATGGAGCTAATGAAAAAATCAGCAAACACAAAATTCTGGTTATATTTTTCTCCAAATGGAGAACTTGTACACAATACTAAGAAAACTATAGGCGGGAAAGAGTACGAGTTTGATAAATATGGAATTTGCTTAAATCCATGATCATTAAGTAAATAGAAATAAAAATACCAATTAATACCATATTACCAGTAATCTAATACGAACTAGGTTTAACCTCTTAAATTTAAAAATTATTCCTTTAACATTTGTGTCACATTTAGTTTATAAGATGCAAAGTGATAAAGTAGATTTATAAAATAGAAGTAATTTTACCGAGAACGAGTTAAAAATGTAGAACAATATGCTGATATGAAGCCCATAATTGAAATGTGTTAATAAAAAAGAAATACGTACTATTGTAGCTGCATTAAATTAGGAATTAAGTGAAGTAAAGAAATACCTAAAAGACTATTCTTTGATAAATAATGAATAGTCTTTTAGGATTTTGTACAATATTTTCGTAGTTTGTTCTTTTGTCAATTTGTATGTTCTCATATATAAATCAACAGTTATTTTACTGAATTAAATCATCAATACAGATTTGTGTGCATAGGTGGAAGAACAATATTGCAGTTTAAAATAAGAACAAATTCTAAGTATTTTTCTTTTTTAATTTTGTTGATGATGCCTGATTTTCACTTTCAATAATTTTGTGCATGGAATATATCTGTCCCAAATGATAGGCTTCATGCAATAATAGCATACTTGCTAATTCGTAAAAGGTTGTATATCCCAACACAGGCTCTTTTAATGTTGCTTCAAATTTTTCAAAAGATAATTTACATATTCGATTGAGCTGATTTTTCAATGCTTTTTCCAATTCATTTATTTTCGGGGCATTTTTAGGCCAATTTAAAGGACTTGTTCCTTCGCCAAAAAATTCTATATAATTTTTTGGAATATGCATTGATTTTTCAGGGAATTCAAATATATACTGTTCTGTAATTGTTAATACATGACCAACCTGCCATTGTATTGTATTCTTAAAACAAGATGGTTGTATATGAAGTAGTTCTTTAGGTACAGAATCTACTACTTGAATAAAACAATTTCTTGTCATTTCAAATTGTTCAAGTAAAATTTTAGAAATAATAGACACCCCAATAATATTTTTTTATGAATAGTTTATTTATAGTCAAATAATTATTTGTATGTAGTTTTTCCTAATTCTAGTGTCAAAACGTTTGGAAGTCTTAAGTCGTAAAATAGCAACAATCCATATACAACACCAGCTAAACCAGTCATCAATCCCATTGGCTTTATGTTATTTTGTAATTCTAAAATATATGATGGAATAACCTTTGAAAAATAATCTTGAAGCATTACATTCCATTTTTCCTCTTGAGTGTGCTCAGCATACTTTAACATTATTAAAGCATTACCTATATCACCATGACAAAGATTTTGTTCTTTCCCAAAACCAAATTGTTTAATGTTAAATATTGCGTGATCAATGTCTATTTTTGATTGATTTATGATATAGTTATCATCTGACGATTGCAATTCTAATCTACTAAGTAATATTCCTGCAGAACCGTGACACCATGCCCCAATATCCGAACCAGGTTTGGAAGTTCTTAAATCATTCCAACGGCTTCGATATTTATTATTTACTTCAAATCGAAGCCCCTTATTAATAATATCTTTAATTTTTTTAGAATTTATATGCTTATTTAAAAGGTGCAATGCAAAAATAATCCCTGCGTTACCATGAGAAAAACCTGATAATGGTTTTTTATCTATCGTAATCCAACCCACTTCTTGTGAAGAAACTTTAATTGCTTTATTAATTATTAAATCCCCACATTTTTTTGCTAACTCTAAAATTTCAAGTTCTCTAGTTAACTCATAATATCTAATTAATACTATTAACGTCCCTGCTATGCCACTAATTACATCTAAAAAGCTATCTTTTGGTAATTTATTACGAATCATGAATACTAATTTTTTTGCATATAATGCATATACTGCTTTATCAGTAAGAGCATAGAAGTTTAAAACTGTATATAGAATAGAAGAAACACCTGTAAATGCTCCTATTGGTATATCCTTTTTTGTAGAATCTATTCGAGACATGATGTCAAAAACTATTTTTTCCGCTGTTGCTAGATAATCATTTTCTTTAGTAATCTTCCATAAAGAAAGATACATTAAGGAAATTCCTGATAGTCCATCATATAATGAATCATTCATAGAGCTTAGATGAAATTTCCCATCTATAATTGAAGTATTTATCCACGATACGTTTTGGGAATCACACCCAATTACTGCTCTCTTTTTTAAATGCTGAACTATTTCTATTGCTTTTTCTTTAAGGTACTCATTTTTTGGAACTTTATATAGCTTATCAAAAATAATTTGAGAAAAGGTAGTAGTAGTTTGTAAAGGTGTGTTTAATTTCATTGCACCTTTAATTATATCCATTTGAATTTCCAAATCATTTGTACTGAAACATTCTATTTTTTGCTTTACAAAATCATAAGGAGTTTTCGCGAAATAATTTTTGAAAGTATTTCTTTTAGAATTAATTAAATGTTTAGAAGTAATTTTATTCGAATAGTATGGGATATCACCATTTATAAGGCTTTTATATTCATCACAAGCAATTTCTTTATTGAAAATGGTTTTAGTGTTAAACAGCGCGCACATTTTTGCAAGATAAAGTTCTCTATCTATATAATTATGTAATAGGCGCGGATGAACACTTAGATTTAAAATAGAGGTATAATCTACTGTTCCTTTTAAAAGGTACCTGACCTGTAATTTCATTTTGTATTTTTCTATCAATCTTAATAATTCACTTTGGTTTTCTTTTATGTGCATATATCCCATTTTAAAACCGCACAATAAATATTTTGTATACTTATATGTCTCAATAGGTTTATCTAATAATATAGGTTTATTTTTATTTTTAGTTTCTAACTCTATGATCTTCTGTTCAATTTGCATAGTATGTGTGTTGATTTGAGGAACTTTTCTAATACTTTTAATTTTATTTGTGCTTCCAATTCCACTGATGTCAATATTATTTTCGCCTAAAGATGTTGGAAGTAATCCTACCGCATAAACTGATGTTGCAATCTTATGTTCTACAATTGATTGAGCATCATTATTTTTTTCTATTTTATAGGCATTAGGTATTTGAAATAAGCATTCTAAATCAATTAATATTGGATATTCGCCCTGTGCAATTATATTTTCAAAATGGAAATCTGTAGCGCTCAATGCATACAAAAAAGCTAGTTGAATACCTAGGCGTCTATAAAAATCTTTTAATTGTTGATAATCCGTACATTTTTTATATTCAATATATTCAAACCAACTGTAACTTTCTCTATATACTCCATTTACAAATTTCACATTATACTTTGTTCCTTTTTGATTCCATAGTTTTATCATTTCTGCATAAAAGAAATCAGGAGATGCATTTCGTGGTTTGTATATAATTATATCTTTTTCTAATACTATTTTAGTAGTTCTACGGCCATCACAATGTGTATCGCCTAACCCAAAATCAATATATTTTATATTTTGTTGTTGTTTACTTAATAATTTAATAGTAACAACCTTATAGTCTTTTTTAAAACGGTGTAGCAACTCTAAAATAAATTTTTTTAACTTTCTAATTTCATTTGAAATTATTCTTAATAAGCATGGAAAGCGATTGAAAAGTTGTATGATAAAGGTTGGATCATTTAATAATATTTGATTATAGTGTGATATTCTTTTTTTCTCAGTATTACCTTTTAAAGTCCCTTTTTCTTTTTGAAAATTATAATCTAATACTAAAGTACGGTAAGATAATTTATACATTTGTTTTTCAAATTGTTTTTGTATTTTCTCAAAAAATATTTCCTCATTAGAAATTATTATTTTTAGATTTTGGTATTTAAGCGAACTAATAATTTGTTGTTTAAGATATAAAGATATTTTAGAAAGAAATGCGGAAAATAAAATGTTAGAATTATTATTAGCATTAAAAATTTGCTCCGAAATTTCTTTTTGTATTTTTCGATAAGTATTGAGTTTATAATCCGATTTATTAATAAAATCACTGTATATTAATTTTATACTCTCAAGGGATTCGAACTGTAGGATATCTTTTACACTTTTTTCTCTTAATCCTGTATTTCTTTGATAAATATATTCGATATTTTTATCAAATTGTAGATGTTTTGAAGGCTGTTTATTTATTTTTATTCTCTCATTACTAAAAAGTATGTTGTCTAGAGGATCCATGATACTTTCTCCTTCATTCATTAATTCACTTCAATATTTATACATTGATAACTGTTTATAACATGAAAATATAATAAGAAGGACACCCTTTAGGGGTGTCCTTCTTATTATATAATTTTAATCACACTGGATTGTACATGGTGTAGAAGGACATGTATATAAATTAAACTCCTCATTTAAATTTTCAATTAATTGTGTCTCTTCGTATAAGTTTCCAGCCATTTCATATAGAATTTCTGTCATGTTTTACGCTCCCTTTTTGTAGTAATAGGATTTTTCATTTCAAACCCTAATTTTATTATAGGCATTGAGCTATTATGTGCATTTTAAAAATTAAGTTTGTAAAATTCATCTTTTGCATTGTCGAAATAAGTGGAATAAAATTGAAATTATTATGTGTCTATTGCATTTATAGTGTTTATATTTTACTTTTTTGATATAAAAAGGCTCTTTATATAATCGTAAAATTCATTGTATAGATATATCATATCTATACATAAAATATGATATTTTAAATTAATTCTCTTGTTTTACTACGATAACCATGTGCGGTTATTCAGAAATATCGTTATTTTTAATATACATAATGATTCCACATGCACAAAAAATCAATCTCAAATTTAATTTTTTCGTAGAGAGGATTGTTTGGTGACATGCTTCTTTTTATAAAATCATCTATAATTTTCTCATATATTTTTTTCAGAAACTGCATTATTTGCTTTTTAGACCTCTTTTTCTGTTATCCAATCATTTTTACCTATTTCCATGAAAATATTTAGCCATTAATCAAATTGCTTATATCCTTCTATCTCTTTTCAAGTTATTCGACTTTTTATTAAAATAAAAAATTGAACAATCCTCTCCCTTATACATGGTATAGTTTGATCCTCCATGAAAAATAAAATAAAATTAAAACAAAAAGGAGATTTTTCATGAAATACAAAGATCGAACGCAGGCAAAACGTAGATTCAAAAAAGTGTTATTTGTTTCAAGATGACATTGAAATGATATCATCAAATTCAATCAGCGATGCAGAGACACAAACGGAAAATATAAAACCTTCAGAAAAAATTTATTTACAAGAATAACTACTGAAATAAATCGCAAATCGATGAATAAATTTACGACAACTTCAATATGTGAAATTATTAAGTATGCACACGACGGCGGTCCAGATCAATTGAACAATACTGCAAGATCGATAGTCATAGCGGGTACGGATTTCATACCATATGGAGGAATATATATTTTTCAACTACTTAATGCAGTATGGCCAGAAAAAAGTGGGATTAAATCGCAGTTAAACGCACTGAATGCAAAAAACAGTCAGAATTCTGATGATAAGACCAAGAATCAACGGGGTGTTTGGCAAATGCTCTTGAGCAATCATTTAGGTGCCTTTTAGATCACACCTCAGACGATGCACACAAAGTAACAAATTTACCTCTATACACTAAGGTTGCAGTTGATCATTTAATGTTTTAAAAAAACATAAGTGATAAAGCAGTAGCTTCTAAAATGAATATTATAGAGTAGAGCTTAAAAGAATTGTATACGAAAGATGGGATTTATAAACTAGCTGATAAATATATAAAACACATATAAACAGGCTAAAGACTTATACATTGAGAAAATAAATAAGGTAACAACAGCATCAGCTGACATTTTTGAGGATTCAACTGCATTGTTTTACATTAGCGAACGCGATGGTATTGGAAACATCACGGGAAAAACCTTTAAAAAGGGCAAATTGTAACGGGCTGGGTGGATACTACTGATACTCCTGCTGAAGAGAGGTATTACCTCAGTGAACAAGACGACGTTACAAACTCCCACGAAAATTCCTTTTATGAAGGACAAGCGGTTACAGAATCTTTATACCTTGGAAATAAAGAATATCACTTTAATAATGATGGAGTGTGTAAAAATCCTTAATAACAATATGCAAGCATCATAAGTCCATATTGTAATCATATTTATTATACGCTTATTTATATCTTCGCCAACATTCCTTGATGGCATAAAATATTTCAATAATCTAAAGAGCAATCTCCCCAACCAGTGATTGCTCTTTTTTCGAATAACAAACGGGTGTTACATACTCTTGGAAGAGAGAAAAAATCGACATTTTCTTTTTCTTAAGAATCCCATCCACTCACGCCGTGGCACCTTCTATTATGTCATCCCCCATGCTTTGTTAGTAGGATTCTTTCTTATATCCTCTTGAAGTTGCATATCGTATTATATATTACAGTTAGATTAGTAGCTTAACACCTTTTCTCTCTTTAACAAGAAATAAGACACTACAAAGAGTATAGAGATCCTACACATCGTTTGCATTTTATATATTAATATCTACTTTTAATCCTTTGTAAAAATCACTCAAAAAAAGGGGGAGCGCCCCACATCCATCAACTTAAGGTTTTAGACTATTTTTGAAGTTAAAAGCACGTTACTATTTTCTTATATGAATGAGAAAGAGTGACGTGCTTTTTATGAATATGAATCAAAAACAAGAATTATCTTTATTCGCTGAAGAGTTATATCGATATATGTCTCCCGCTACACTTAATCAATTAGCTATAGAAGCAGGCGGGATGAAACGAAAACGTAAGTGCCACGGGCATTATTTTTTATCCTTGTGTGTATGGTTAAATCAACAAGTCGCTACTACCTCTCTTACTCAACTATGTAGTCAATTAGAAACTTCAACAGGAGTTTTATTAAGTCCGGAAGGACTTAATCGGCGATTTAACTCGGCTTCTGTAGCCTTTTTTCGTACTGTATTTACTACACTTCTACAAGCTAAAATTGGAGGCGTATCTAAGATTTCTCATTCTCTTTCTTCCTACTTTGAGCGTATCCGCATCCTTGATTCTACAACCTTTCAAGTTCCAGATCGATTCGCAGCTATGTATCCTGGTGCCGGAGGATGTAGTCATAAAGCTGGTGTGAAAATCCAACTAGAGTATGACTTGTTGAGTGGAGAGTTTTCTGATGTGAAAATTGAACCAGGAAAACGAAGTGATCAGGCGTATGGTGCGACTCGAACAGACATGATACAAAAGAATGAACTGTATATCCGTGACTTAGGATATTTTCGTCTACAAGACTTTAAGTCTATTCAAGACAAGCAGGGGTATTATTTATCCCGTCTTAAGTTACCAACTAAAATATATAGAAAAGAGTTCGAAACAGTCGTATTTAAAACAAAACCCCCTCAATTGAAACTAGTATATATACAAATTCATTTGGAAGACATTATGAAACAACTACAACCTGGCCAAGTTTATGAATTACACGATGTATATGTAGGGACTAAAGACAAACTGCCTACTCGTATTGTAGTTTATAGGTGTACCGAGGAACAAAAACAGAAACGCTTACGTGACCGAGCTATTCGTGAAAAGAAAAAAGGGATTACATATACAGAGCGCACGAAGCTTTTACAAGGTATCACGGTATATATGACAAACATTCCTACGGAATGGGTACCAAAAGAGAAAATCTATGACTTATATTCATTACGTTGGCAAATTGAGCTGTTATTTAAAATATGGAAATCTTGGTTTCAAATTCATCGTTGTAAATCTATTAAACAAGAGCGATTAGAATGTCATCTTTATGGGCAACTCATTAGTATTCTATTATGTTCTTCTACTATGTTTAAAATGCGAGAACTCCTATTACGTAAGAAACAGAAAGAACTAAGTGAATATAAAGCGATGTATATAATTAAGGATTATTTTTCACTTTTTTACCAAGCATTACACAAAAACACCCAAGAATTATCAAAGGTTCTCCTTCGTCTGTTTAACCTCCTACAGCACAACGGACGAAAATCTCATCGGTACGAGAAAAAGACAGTCTTTGATATTTTGGGTGTTGTTTATGAGTATACCACTTCTAATCATCAGGTAGCATAGTAAAAAATTGAAACCCGTCAGGGTTTATTTGATATGCCTCCTTTTATAAAAACTACAAAAGATAATAAAAAATTATATGAAAAAACCACATTTTGTTTGAAAATATTCCTTAAGTTGATGGATGTGGGGGAGCGCCCCATCGCTATCAAGCTAATAAAAAGAAATGCCCCTTAGAATGAAAAAATACGCTATTCTTTCTGTAGAATCATAGGAAAAGATGGCATTTTTTGTGTCTGTTCTGTGTCTGACAAATTACAACTATTTGCTCGAGAGATTCAAAGTTTTTTATCTCAAAATACCTTACGGGATCTTGCTAGAGATGTTGGTTTGGTACAACGAACCAGTAAGTATCAAGCAAAAGATTTAGTAGCTTTATGTGTATGGGTGAGCCAAAATGTAGCTATGACTTCTTTAACTCAGTTATCTAACTGTTTAGAAGCATCAACAGAAGTACTTATCAGTCCTGAGGGACTGAATCAACGATTTAATAAAGCGGTCGTCCAACTTTTACAACACCTACTAGCCGAACTACTAACCACATCTATGCCGATTTCTTCTCCATGCACTTCTGTTTTCAAGCGTATTCGTATTTTAGATTCAAATGCATTTCAACTTGAGTATGATTTGTTAAGTGGACAGTTCCTACATATTTATTCATACAGGTCCAGGTAAACAACATAATCGCACTTACGGCTCTCTGTGTGTCCCAACTGTGACAGCGAATGATTTATGTATCGGAGATTTAGGTTATTTTCATTTAAAAGACCTTCAATATATACAAGGTAAAGAGGCCTACTATATCTCTCGTATCAAGTCAAATACACGTATTTATCAAAAAAAATCCTAACCCTGATTATTTTCAAGATGGAAGAATTAAGAAAGGTACAGGGTATATACAGATAGATATGGAGACATTAATGAACTCCCTTCAACCAGGACAAACATGTGAAATAGCTGATGCTTATGTAGGAATGATTGATAAAGTGCTAGCTCGTGTAAATGTTCATCGATTAACAAAACAACAGCAACAAAAACGATTACAAAATCAAGCTATAAGAGAAAGCGACATGGCGAAGCACTCTGACATCACATGCAAAAGGCATGAGGTTGTAACGTACAGTGAACGTAGATGTAGCCTCGTTACACGCAATTCCGGTGGCTGAGACGGTCGATAACGTGCGAAAGCAACAAGAACTGACCGAAACGAGTCTGGAACAGCAGTTCTCACCGGCGGGGTATCAGCGCCGACATGGAGAGAAAGATAATGTAGAAACTGGAGAAGCCCTCGACACCCGATGAAGAAACCTCATCGAGGAGACCGTCTCTATAACCGCGATCGGGAAGTGAGAACGGTAGGTGTCAGGGGGCAGAACGGGTCCATTTCGTATGATTAGAGGAGGCAAGGGTGCCATGGCAAAAACACCCTTTACGAAGCCTATCAACAGGCGCGGAAAAAGTTTTGCTGATATATAACTAGAAGGAGTTATCCCATTCTTAACGGGTATTCAAGAGGAATTGCAAGCTGGAATATACCGACCTCAAGCCAATCGAAAAGTAGAAATCCCAAAGGCAAACGGCAAAATGCGAACTCTGCAAATTCCGTGTATACGAGATCGTGTAGTACAAGGAGCGCTAAAACTCATATTAGAAGCAATACAACATATTATTGAAAAAAATCGCGAAACATGTCCAAGACCCTCAGGTTATGCATCTTGTAAAACAGGTAATTAAGGCAACAGGAAAAATCGTTGTCCCGCAAGGCGTGCCATTTTCTCCACTAGCCGCGAACATTTACCTCAATGAAGTGGATTGGATATTTGATGCTATTCGACGTAAAACAGCTGAGGGCAATTACGAAGCTGTAAACTATCACCGTTTTTCCGACTCGACTGTAAGCGGACACTCCAGTAAAAGTGGATGGGCTGAACTGGCATTACGACGACTGTGGGAACAGTTAAACCCTTTGGGAGTTGAACTGAATCTGGAGAAGACTCAGATGGTGAATGTCCTAAAAGGAGAAGTCTTCGTTTTCATGATCCCGAAGAATCCAGCTCGCACGACAGTAAAAGCAAAATTCGCACACTGTTAACGAGAAGGAAACGACGACGAAAGCGTAGCATCGGATGGCAAAGATGGAGTAACGAATATCTCTATGGTGTACTAGGGCTTTACTGGGACTGGAAAGTACAGAAAGTTTTCGATGGAAGTTTCTGCTATTTGATAGGTCTCATAACCCTTTTGATGAAGTTTATGGGGTGAGCTGCTTGAGGGAAAACCTCACGAGCAGTTCTTATGGGGAGAGACTGGAAACGGGTCACAATGATACTGCTCCAGTCTTTTACCCGACAAATTTTATTTAAAACGTGGAAGTCATTCTTTCAAATTCATCATTGTAAAAAGATAAAACAAGAGCTTAGTGAGTATAAAGCCATATATATGATTAAAGACTATTTTCTTCTTCTATTCCAAACTATTCAAAACATACTAAGATTAGTAGTGCAGACCAAGGCATTGGTTCGCACTACTATTTTTTTTATAGTAGAAGTGAAGAGAAGGTCGTGGGTGTTTTTGGATCCTGAATCCGTATACAAAACTGACCTTCTTCACTTACCTTATTTGAATCAGTTTTTAGTATATTGGTCTTCGAGATCGTATATAAGAAATGCGAATCGATAAGTTGAAGTTGAAGACTTCAATTCCACCTGAGGAGGAGCTATATGAAACACGTTATTGCATTTGATGTCAGTATGGGTAAAAGTTATATGGTAATTTAATTTGCTGGTATTGATATACGCCGGTTTCAATCAGGTAAAACCTTTTTTAAAGATAAAATCAATAAACGTGGAAATAAACATTTGCGGAAGCTCCTTTTCCACATCATCCAGAACATGATTAAACAACGACGTTACGGACAAAATCATATTGTTGAGTATTACGATAAATTAAAAACGCACCTTATAATAAGTGGCATAAAGTTGCGTCCATTGCATGTGTAAATAAATTATTGAAGCTTCTCTTCTATCTCATTACACATAATATGCACTATGATTATCGGATAACCGTCTGAAACCATAGTGTCATCCATCATACCATACCTTCCCCCTAGTAAAAAAGAACCGATCCCTGTACGGTAAGGAACCGGTTCACATATCCTTCTTTTATTCACTCGATGTGTATTTTGATTATTTTATAATGGAAACTCGAAGTACATCTTGGGTATTTAGGTCTTTTGTTAATTCTGTTACTACTTTTTCAAATTCAAATTCAGATTTAGTTTGTTTTTCCTCGGTATCTTGGTCAACAGGTCTTTTATTGTCTCTAGAGGTTTTATTCAACTCCACAATAGCCATAGATATCTCTGGGACAGAAATCTTAGCAAATGTAGAAGAAGGTACAATCACTATCATTTCATCAAATTTACTTCGCTGCCTCCAACCACCCAACCATGTATCACTGTCATAATTTACGTGTACTTTGGTACCATTCAAGACTAAAGTTTTTATATCTTTATTTTTTTTATTAGCAAATAAAATTGATTCATCTTTTCCGCTAGCGGGGAAAGAACGCAGTGGGGCGCTACTCATGATACCGTCATTATTATCTCTTTTTCTTAAAATATCTCTATCCATCACTCTTTTTGCGGTTTCTTTATCCATAACAAATACTTGCTTACCTTCACTTTCTACTTGTTTCGCTTTATATAAAGTTGCTGATTTTATATCTTTTTTATGCTCACCTTCTATTTTTTTAATGCTTGCTGTTCACCTAGTAATATCAGCCCATTCAATGTTTCTGGTTCTTTCTTCCCTCCAAACAGTGAACATGCACCCAGCATAGAAATCACAAGCATTCCAATTCCACATATAGATAGTATTTTGTTCATCATTCTTGCTCCAGTTCTCCTTTTATTTTACATATATAAAATCTTTGAATACAGTTGTCGTAAATATCCCCGTCGAACCATAAAGAAATATAGTATTTGAATCCCAATAAAGCCTACAAGTACTAAAATAGATGTGTTCCAAATAGAGAATTTAAGTAACTGCTGTAAAGCTAGAAACGCTACGCTACTATGAATTACTGCTACGAGTATTGGGAGAAAGAACATCAGCGTTAGCTGTCTTGTGACAATCTGTTTTAATTCTTTTTTACTTAATCCCACTTTTGCAATCATTTCGTATTGTTTTTGGTCTCTTTCTAAATCTGCATACAAGCGGAAGTATAATAAACTGGCTGCAAAGGTAAAGAATACAATTCCAACCAATAAGCTGGTAATTAATAAAATTCCGTTTGCTTGTTTAAACATATGCGAGTCGGTATACAAGGACTGGAATGTGTATTTCGGATCTTTCTGCTCTTTTTCCGTAAATTTCGCATTTAATTTGTTTGCAACATCCTTTGTTTCTGTCCAATCTTCTACAAAAAATCCATAATGTTTTGTAGTAGGCAGGACGTTCCTACTTGGAATAGCGTCATACATAGAATCTGAAACAACAAGAGTAACTCCCTCTCTATTTGGTACAACAAGATAGGGAACAGCTTTTTTCACTTTAAATGAACGATCCGTGTCCCCCTGTAAGACGTCTATTTCGGAAGGTATCCCTACTCTTTTTTGATATTTATCTCGTTCTGAATTGGTTCCAGGGACTAAGATGGTTTCGTTTTCATTTTGTAACATTTCTGTTTGGTATCCCAATGCTTTTGCTAGTGAATTATATTCACTAAGTTTTATAATTGTATGCCTTGTTGATTTGGGGTTTGTTACATCGATTTCACTAAGTTTTGGAGTTACATTACCCACTCGATAAGACATTCCTGCCTTTGTAAGTTGCCTTTTTATTTCTTCAATATGCTCTTCTTCTTGCGCATTTTCTCCCCTTGAATCATAGATAAATGCAAATGGTGGCTGTTGCATTGTTATTAACGCTGAATTTCCCATTGACAAACAAGTCCCAATTCCTGTAAAAGATACAGCGGAAATAACCGCAAGCATAAAGAACATCGTGGCATTATCTTTCATACGATACGCCAATTCAGAAATGGTGAGAAGGTTCGTTTTCTTAAAAAATAGGCGCTCATTCTTCTTTAACCTACCTAAGACATACACACTCAGTTGAGAAAATAAATAATAGGTTCCAATCACGGTGCAAGCTACTCCGAGAACCAACAGTAGGGGATAAAACCCAATTGTTAATGTTTTCACAAAATCAAATACACACCCATACCCTGCCCCAATGAAGAGAAGGGAAAACAATGCTCGTATCCAAGATGCTTTTGGTTCTGGTTTTGGCTTTTCCTCTGATTTCATTAATTCAATTAATTGGTTGATTTTTACCATTTTAGAAGTAAATAACGAAATAAATAGGAATAAAATCAAGAATGCACCAGCTGTCGTCCCAATTGCTTTAATCGGTATATAAAAAGGAAGCCCATTCTCAACTGCTAATAGATTGGCACTAAGTAATAAAATCAGCTTTGAAAAAATCAGTCCCATCAGAATGCCAAAAAGAATGGCCGCTGCCCCAATTACCATATTTTCTAAGAATATCAATGTATTTAACTGCGACGGAGACATCCCATGCATCATGAGGATCCCAAATTCCTTTTTTCTTGTCTTTAAAAAAGAACTGACAGAATATAAAAGAAAGAAAAAAGAAAAAAGGAAAATGAGGGACTGAGAAATTTGCATTCCGACTGTTCCGAGCACAGCCATTGTTTTACTTCCGGAAGCTAATTCTCCTTGTAAATTCGGATGAAATAATAACAAAGCATACGTAAAGAAAATCATAATGGAAAATGTACTGCTGAGAAAATGTGCAGCATAGGCTCGCTTGCTACGCATGACGTTGTTAAACGCGAATTGTCGAAAATTCATCCTTACGTCCTCCTAATAAAGCAAGTACATCCATAATTTTCTGATAGAATATTTGGCGGTTTTCACCGCAGTACAATTCATTATATAGCTTGCCATCTTTAATAAATACGACACGGTCACAATAACTCGCAGCCATTGGATCATGTGTAACCAGCATCATGGTTGCCTCTTGTTCCTTATTTAATTGTTGTAATAATGCCATGACATCCCCAGCCGATTTGGAATCTAGGTTCCCTGTTGGCTCATCTGCCAGTACGAGTTGCGGTTTATGAATAAGTGCGCGTGCAATGGCTGTTCTTTGTGCTTGTCCACCTGATATTTCATACGTTCGTTTATTTAATATGCTTTGAATCCCTAATTTGTCTGCGATATGTTCCACAAGCTTATTCATCCGTTTGACATCTATACCATCTAATGTCAAAGGAAGAACAATGTTCTCCTTTACAGTCAACGTGTTCAACAGGTTGAAGGACTGGAATACAAATCCTAATTGACGTCTTCGAAATTCTGCAAGGTTGTTAGCTGATAAACGATGCGGATTCTCACCATTAATTAACACCTCTCCAGATGTGGGAGAATCAATGGTAGAAACCATATTCAGTAATGTCGTTTTTCCGCTACCAGACGGTCCCATAATCCCTACAAACTCTCCTTTCGTTATGTTTAAGTTAATATTAGAAAGTGCTTCATACGATATCTTTCCTGTATAAATCTTACTCAGTTCGTGAACTTTTAATATTTCCATCTCGTTTGTCTCCTTTTTATTCTTTCTATATCACTAAGTATAACGAGGAAAATCTATTTCTCCTATCGATTTCCCTTACAACTCTCTAACAATATCGTAAGAATACTGAAAATTCCAACTTAATTAGATTCATACGTTGCAGACGGGAAAATAATCCGGACCTTTGTTCCTTTTTCTATTTCAGATTCTATTTCAATTTTGTGACTCAACCTTTCTGTAATATTTTTCACAAGATATAATCCTATGCCCGTAGATTCTTTGAATTTCCTTCCATTTTCCCCTGTATAAAATGGAAGGAAGACTCTTGGAAGATCTTCTTTTGAAATGCCTACGCCATAATCTTGTATTTCCAAAACAACCGATTTATCTGTTTTCCAAACAGCAATTGTAATGTTCGTTCTACTTCCAGCAGAATATTTAATCGCATTAGACAGAATTTGATTGGCAATAAATCTGAGCCATTTTATATCCGTTTCGACGATGTAATCTTGTGCGATTTTCACTTTTGGATATACATAATTTCTGATAAAGAACCGTTTGTTTTCATAAATCACCTCTTGAGCTAGTGTGTTTAATGATACTCTTTCCACATGAAAATCATGTTCAAAAGTCTCTAATCGGGCCATGTGTAGTACCATTTCTAACCCATACTTCATACGATCTATTTCTTCCGCTATACTTTCAAACGTTTCTCCATGCTCTTCTTGTGTAATTAATTCCACTACAGATACAGGCGTTTTCATTTGATGTACCCATTGATTCATAAATATCAAATGCTCCTTTTGTTTATGCTCCCATACCTTTAATCGACTTTGATATTGCTTATATTTCGCTTCTAATACATGTCTAAAAGCTATGGATATAGGCGTATCATCCATCTTTTGTATCGATTCCTGCAAAGTTCGAGAAGGATGAGACAACATATTGTAATATCTACGATGGCTATAATAACGGTACATTAAATACCCAATTAAAAAACAAATCCCTAAAAATACACTATATAAAGCCGTTAACAAATGATTGTATCCATCCAACCAATACACCATGAGAATGGCAATGAGTTGCATGATTATCATGACAATCAAAGGTATGTGCTCACGTAAAAATAACTTCATTATAGCGCCCCATCGTTATCCCAGTTTATTTTTAGACGATATCCAGCCCCTCGAACTGTATCCAGTGCATCTTTAATTCCGAGTTCTTCTAATTTTTTTCGAACACGTGTAACATTTACACGTAGTGTATTATCATCTACATACGTATACTTATCCCAAACTTTTTCTAACATTTTCTCCCGACTGACAATGTTAGGACACCCTTGTAGGAGAACTTCTATTAATAGCGCTTCGTTTTTCGTCAGTATACTCGTCCTATCTTTTAGTTTTAATTCCAATTTTTCTGGATACAATTGTAATCCAGATTGTTGTATGACTCGCTCTTTTACTTTTGGGGCATATTCACCGTAAATCCGCCGAAGATGGCTTTTAATCTTGGCCATTACGACCTCATAATGAAACGGCTTCGTAATATAATTATCTGCCCCATGTTCTAATGCCATAACTTGCTCCATTTCCCCCTGACGTGCGGATATAAAAAGGATTGGACAAGTAGCTATCATTCGAATCTGACGGCACCAATAAAATCCATCAAAATAAGGTAAATTTATATCTAATAGAACGAGATCCGGCTGAATATCTTTGAATAAGTCCAAGACATGTTCAAAATCTTTTGTAATAACCCCCTTATATCCGTAGTTATTAATATAAGATTGAAGTAATTCTGAAATTTTTATATCATCTTCCACTATCATAATTTTTTGCATATACTCGTTTCCTTTCCTTTTAAAATAATATTATTTAAGCTCAATAATGAATTCCCTGAAAGAACGTTAGATTTTTATCCTCATGTTGTTATAGTTCCCTCAAAAATAGTATTCATTATCCTCTCAAAATCCTTTCTCAACAACTGAAATGCCTTTTTCTTAGCATACAGAGAATAGTTCCTTTTTCATATTGATTAACGTGACAAAAACCTAACATCTTCGTCATATTTCTGAAAATTACGACATGTACCAATGTAAACTTCATGGTTTACAGAAAGTGATATGTTTATGGACAAAGTACAAATGATAATTGAATCAGAGTTCTTTCCTGTGTTAGTTAATGTATTTGATATAATGTTATTATCATAGATGAGGGACTCATTACGAATGAATTATTACATTGTTCTTACTGTGGCGCACTCTCGAAGCGAGTTCATTCTCGATATCAAAGAAGGTTTCAGGATTTACCTATCATAGAAAAAATCTTATGAAAAGTGAAAAACAGAGAAATAACGAGCGTTAAATTTATGGAACTATTAGGACTTAAGAAAAAATACTTTTTATAAGCTACTAAAAGAATATGAAGCGAACAAATTACAACCTAAATATAGCATATCAGCCGAATATCCCTTAGAGTGAACTGTACCCTATAAAATGGACAGTTTAATAAAAAAGCCCTGAAAAATCAAGCACTTAAAAGGTGGTTCCGATATTCTAGTCTTACCCCTGTCAAGTAGACAGTAATAGCTTAGGTATCTTTTCATTAAGCATCATTAGTTCCAAATTCAATAGGACTAAGGTTGTTTAATCTTTTTTGAAATCTTTTGTTATTGTAATAGCTCATATATCTTTTAGTTGCCTTAAAATGACTAAAAAAACTCTCTATACATGCATTATCGTAACAATTACCCTTCCTAGACATACTCACAGTTATTTTGTGCTTTTTAAGTAATTGGTTATATTTTTTTGACTTATTCTGATAACCGCGGTCGCTATGTAATACTGTTTCGTGGACTTTTCTTTTTCTAAAAGCTTTATTAACTGTGTCTGTAACTAATTTTAAATTGTTGTATTCGCTCATGTTAAAGGTAAGATAGGTTATATCTGTAACCCATTTTTCTTTCGAATCTTAGCTTTTATCCCCATTTTCCTCATTAAACGATATACTCTTTTATGATTTACCTGTAAACCATAATACTTTTTGAGCTATATACAAATTCTTCTGTAACCATAGCTACTATTTATAGCTGGATCCCGTTCGCATTCTACTATTTTAGAAATGATAAATTGGTCCTCTTACATCTTTTCAGAGGGATCGTTGATTCTTTTTTCCCACTTATAATATCCACTTCTTGAAACAGCTGCAATTTCACAAAGCAACACAATTGAAAAGTTTTGTTTTAAGGTATGAATGACCTCGCATTCTACTGATTTACTTTTTTTGACCTCATCTTCTTTTTCGTAGCTAATAGCTTTTTTAAGTATGCATCTTCTGCTTCTAATCGCTGTATTCTAGCATCTTGACTTATTTTGTTTGTTTAGATCTTCCACGTTTTTCTTGTAGGCCCAAAATTCTCTCATTTTTATATTTTTTAATCCATCTATCTATAACTGAATATGTAACTCCTAATTCCTTTCCAATTAATTTACTTCCAATTCCTCTATGTAAGTACAATTCAATAGCTTTCATTTTAAAATCGATGGAAAAAGTTCTTCTGATTTTTCCCATAAAAAATTCCCTCCATAATAAACAGTAAAGTAACTTTCTTTCAACTGTCTACTATAAGGGGATCATATCATTCGATCGGAGCCACCTTTTTTAATGTCCACTGATAACGATTATAATTATACTCCTCCATATAATCCCATATGTTGAGCTCAAGAGGTTCAAAGGTTTGACAATCTTTGTAATCTAATTTATCTTTCATATGACAAAAAAAGGATTCCATTGGTGCATTGTCTAAACAATTGCCCCTACGAGACATAGATTGTTTGATTCTCATTTCACTTACACGTTTCTGAAATTCAGGGTGTGTATAATGAATACCTTGGTCTGAATGTAGAAGTGCTTCAGGATGGATGACTTCTACTAATCTCTCTTTCAAGTTATCTAATGTTTGATAGACGATATCCATTTGTAAAGAAGAGGAGACATGATAGGCTAAAATCTCTCGTGCTGTGCTGTCTTTTACACATGATAAATAAGCCTTCTTTCCTTTTCCATAAAATAAATAGGTAGTATCAGTTAACATACTTTTTTAGGCTCTTCTTGATTGAATTGGCGTTTTAAAAGGTTCGGACATGTTTTATGTTTCTATGTCGCTTTTGCGATGTGTTTATAAGGATTCTCTCGGCGAATCTTTGTCACAAGATTATATTTACGCATAATACGGTAAATACGTTTACGATTTATACAAATTCCTTTTGTCTTTTCCAACACCATGAGCCACGCATAGTATCCACTTCGACTTACCCCAGCCAGTGTACAAAGGTAACGTACCATACGTGGGAATTGGAATCGACGTATGGTTTGTTCAATCAGTGTGTATGTTTCTCGTGTTGTTAACGCTTCTTCTCTAACGCCTGCCGTTCGAGTTCATCTAACTTTTTTGGGAATGTCAATTCCGCTTCTAAAAACGCAATACGCGCTTCCGCTTTCTTTAATTTTTCATCAGAAGAGAGAGGTTTTCCGAAGGGCGTCCCGTACTTCATTTCCCGCGGCGTTCTGTATAAAAACCTTCTTCAACAATCACAGCTAAGTCAAACCCATTCTCTAAAAAGATTTGGCTAGGACCTTTTCCTTGTTAATTTTCTTTTACCGGTCTTACTTTGAAATCTGAACAATAGCTAATCGAACGTTCCGACGCTTTTAATACATTTTTATTTTTTTGAATTTCATTAAAAATAATTTTACTTATTCTCCGTACTTCATTTCTATCATTGTTTCCATATGCTCATCAAGCTAACACTTTGAAGTGCCCCAAAACGAAAATTTTCTCCTTTCTTAGGTATCCATGAGAATTTAGTCCATTTTTTCGTTTTGGGGCACATTTAATTTCTTAAGTTGATAACGAGGGGGCATTATCCCTTGTAAATTATCGCTATCCTTCAATCGCCTCTTTGTAGAATTAGAAATTATTTTTTACTCTAATAAAATAACATGTTCTAAATCATACAAATTTGCTTTTGGTTTGGCATAAATGATTTGAGTAAGACCATATTCATCTGACTCTTGATCGACAACTTCTGCTACTTCAAGACCAGATATTATTTTCGTACTTAAATTAGATGTTACAAATTTATCACCTTTTTTAATTTTTTCAGCCTTATCTTTTGGTATTTTTTCAATTTTAAGAACTTTCTTCTGCTCATCATATCCTGTAACAAACCCTAGGATTGAACGATCAGTTAGCAATGTTACTGCTAAACGATTCGTTCTTTCATCTTTAGACACCAAATTTACAATAGAGGTATACTGCTCTACACTTTCTACCTTCCCAATAAAACCGTCTGTTGTAATTACAGCCATATCACGTTTCACACCATTTTGTACCCCTTTATCAATAGCAACCCTATCATACCATTTGTCCAACATACGATTTATTACAGTAGCATGCATAAATTTATACGTTGCTTGTTCTTTTAATTCTTTACTCTTATTATATAGTTTTTCTAAATTCTCTTTATCGTTTTTTAGCATATAAATTTGTGCTTTCATTACTTCATACTGCTGAAGACTCTTTTTTAACAGTCTATTCTCTTCATATATTTGATAAGTTTCTTCAATATTTTCAGCGATATTTTTTATACACTTATTATGCATAAAAAAATACACTACAATTGAAATAGCCGCCATAAATAGAAAAAGCCACACTACTTTACGATTTAAAATTCTCCTTAACATCATAATTATTCCTTTCTTGTAGAATCAATATAAATTTTAAAAGGAAGAATTAAAGAATATATTTAGATTTAATAATTTTTATATAAGTATTATTAAAATTTTCTTCCCTATAAGGGGTCACCATACATGCCCATCAACTTAAAATTTTGAAGTATCCCCCCAAATGAAAAAATTGCACTGTTAAAGGTAGGGTAAGTACCCAGCGCCTTATCATATTTCTATGATAGGTTTCCATGTACTCCCCCC